>CAZGYO010000119.1:0-7932 GCA_964530455.1 uncultured Victivallales bacterium | reverse complement strand
TCTTTTCCCTTATTATTTTCAGGGCTGAAAGCCTGTAATCCCAGGCATCGCCCGGGTATATGTGCCCCCAAAAATATCAAGGGCTGCAGGATTAGTTTTCCGTCGGTGCGTTTATCGTGACTTCGCGGGTTGGAGAAGCGTCTGCGGCACTCAAGGCACAGGCGGAGCTGGACGCGGCTGCCGTCTTTCCGTTTCCGCCAGCCGGCTTTCACAGTTTCCTCTGAACCGCTGTATCTGCATTTTACTTCTGACATTACCTGTTGTTCCTCTTTTCGCTGCGCACGCGGTAGAGGCGTTCTGTAAAGCCGCCTTCGTTTTCAAAATCCACCGCCAGACATTCGACCTGGCGGTCGAGAAGATAGCAGGCCAGGTTCAGGAGGGAGAGCGCTCCGTTTGCGGCCAGGCAGGAATAGGACAGGGACTGACAAGGACTCTCACTGACCGGCACGGACGCCGTCTTTTTCCTGTCGCTGTCAGTCCGTGTAAGTCGGTGCCTGTCTGTGTTCCTCTCCCGCTCATCTTTGACCCAGGCCGCAAAATCATCAACGGTCTGCGGCTTTCTTGCCTTGAAGCGGATGAGTACCTGATGCTGTGGTTCAAGCATGGGCATTGCCCGTTGACGAAGGAAATCCTCGTAATCGAGTTTCAGTTCCTCCAGGCTGGCGCGGGCCACCTGGGTAAGTTTCAGTTCGGTTTTTCTGGAGGTGGCGGAAGCCTGTGAGCCCTCGGCGATGTTCTGCACTCCGCTACGCGCAGCCTGTACCATCTGATCCCGGGTGCGGCTGCGCCGATCGATATAACGGTCGCAGAAACGTACCGTGATGTCATAGACCAACTGTGAAATCTGAAAGCTCTTAAGTTTGCGGTATCCTCCGTGCTTCTGTATCAGATCAGACAAAAGTATCTCCCTCTGGATATGCTTGATTTACACGGATTGACACGGACTTTCACTGACCGGCACGGACAAATCCGGCTTTTTCATGCTCTATTCCGTAGTATTTCAGGAATGACCGCGCAAAAACCAGCCCCCCGCCACGCCCCTTGCCATGCCGGAAGGCGTAGGCGTGTTCCACTTCCTTACCCACCGGTCGGAGACCTATCCTTTTCCCTTCCCGGTCATATAAGAGCTGAACCGCCTCTGCATCCTTGAAATACTTCTCCCGTACTGACCGGTTAACGCTGATATAACCGTTCTTACTCACCGTAATCAGCGGCTCTGCAGATCCACGCCACCCACTGCCCCTCTCAAATAACTCAAAGCCCATACTCTCTCCTGAATTTATATATAAATTTTGTAACTTTAATTTTAAAAAATAAATTAGAACTATAAAATCATTCAGCGTCGTCAGCGTTATCCCAAACTAAATCCATAGACCCATCACTTAAAGTAGTCCAAAATTTTCTGGAAAACCTTTTACATGACCATCACCAAACAATATATTGCTGAATTTTCCGTTATGATTAAATATATTATTAGTTGTATCCTGTACATCAATTACAACAGCTTTTCCCGCATTATCTTTATGTGAGTATATTTCATTAAATCCTTGATCCTTTTCTCTATAAATAACCTCCATTTATAGTATTTCCAGTTTGAGCCCACGCAGATTTGACTCCTTCAGGTTTTCTTTCTTCATTATTTGAAGATGGACATCCAAAAATTGCAGGATTGGTTCCCTCTACAATAGGCCCTAAACCAAATAATATATCATTACCAATATTTGCTCTTAAAGCAGGACCACCTGTTCCAGTATAGCCCCAAGGGCCATTATAAGGAGGTATTCTCCCCTCATAATCATCACTATACATTTGCAAAGCCAAACCAATCTGTTTCTGATTTCCAGCACAACTAATCCGTCTCGCTTTCTCTCTTGCTTTACTCAAAACAGGCAATAACATACCAGCCAAAATACCAATAATCGCAATAACTACCAACAACTCAATCAAAGTAAATGCCCGTGCAGCAGTTGTATACCGGCGTGAGATGGAGGCTGCGGAAGTTGTCTGCCTTTCCCGGCGGTCCGTGCCGGTCGGTGTGCGTCCGTGTGTGTCCGTGCTCCAGTTCCACTCGGCGGGTGGCCCGCGGGCGGAGCCGGAAATTTCGCCTCCGCCGGGACAGCATCCCGAAGAAACTGTGCCGCCGTTTCCCCCCAAACAGTCGAGCATCGCGGATAACCGCCTGCCGAGACCCCAAAACCATCTCAGGATCAGCAATGCAGGGATCAGGATGCGTGAAACTTGTAGGGCGTATTGAATAGTGGCATCAGGCACTGATGCGGGCAGGCATTGACCGGCACGGCCGGAATCATTTTCCAAGCCTGTGTGTATCGGTGTTGGTCGGTGCTCGACCGTGTTCCCATTCAGTGCCGCTACTTGGCGGCATTTATGCAGGGTCAGGAGCCGGGCGTATCGGCTTTTGAGCGAGCGGTAGGCGATGGAATCGAGGAAGTGGCGTTCGGCGAGGCGCATGGCATGCCTGTCGGCTTTGCCGACTTTCGGCGACTTGCCGGGATGATAATTCTTCATTCCCGCCGCCACTGCCTGCTGTCTCGGATCTACGCTTCCACCCGGCATAACCCAACTCCCTAATTTAAGTTAAAATATCGCAGCCGATTTTACGGGTTTTCGGCTGCCTGATCCGCCTGATCCGCCTGATCCTACCAATTAAACAGTCTATCACTGTTTGATAAAAATTTCAAATAAAAATTCAAAAGTAAGTCAAGCACTGCGGACTCTGGTTCGAGCCTGCCGTTCTGCCCACGGCCCCGGCCACCTTTTGTATCAAAAAAACAAAAAAGTGTTTGACCCCGATCCACAAATACTGCGTCTGCAATTCCGGCGATGAACTGCTTTTCGACCTTGAAAAAGACCCGTTCGAACTTGGAAACGTCGCACGGGAACCCGAATACAGCGACAAACTCTGTGAAATGCGCATGGAACTGCTCAGGCGCTGGTTTGACGTCGAGAAACAATATCCGCCGAGAACCGGCGCATATTGAAGCCGGATCTGCTTCAGCGCAGGATATGTTTCAGCACGGCGAGCGGGTGCCGGCACAGCATTCTGGGGCCGGAATATTTCATGACTTCCCTGATTCTCCCGCGCATTTCGGCCTTGTAGCATCGGATCTCGCACTTGTCGCATCTAGGCTTGCTGTCGCCGAAGCGGCATGAATCAAGGCGTTTTACAGAGTATTCCAGGAGTTCAGAACACGAATCGCAGAGATGGTCTTCACCGTGTTTTCCGCGGCAGAAGATTCGGATCATGGTCTCTATCGCCTCCTTTTCATCTCTTATCCTGCCCATGGCTCATTCAAGGTTCAGGTAAATGTCGAAGACACCGGGGCCCTTCAGGTTTGCGGCGATGTAATCCGAGAAGTTTTTGCTGAATCTTTCAAATTCCTGTTTTCTGCCGTTCACGGACATTGCCGAGACTGCGGCGCCCGCGGGCACGAGCAATTCGAAGCGGATCTTCCCGGCGGAGGACGTGGCCAGAACGCGCAGTCGTTTTTCCGAGCTTTCGTATTTGTATGCCGCGTATCCTCCCGAAGCGGGGTAGACGGCCGTGAGTTTCGCATCTCCGACTCCCGCGGCGGCCCAGCGCGGGGCAATCAATGCCTCGCTGAAGGCCGTTCCCGTATCCTTGACTCCGCCCAGTCCTTCAATAAGCGCGTAGACCAGCGCCGCCGCGCCCCACATATCGGGAATACCGTATGAGACGGGACTTGCCGGAAGCTGGACCTGTGTGTCGGAAAGTGTTATTCCCAGCACGATCCATTTCGTCCCGGTCTCGGCGGCGGTGAAAACGATTTCCTTTATCTCTTTGCCCGGAGATGGGTTGTTCCAGCCGTAGAGTGAGACGCCGACATTTTCATAGATTCTGTTCGGCCCGTTCCAGGCCTGGCGGAGCGTCGTCTGTCGCGCGGCCATGTTGCCCCCTTCATTTGGATTGTCGGGAGCCGGCATGAACCAACCATGCACTTCGCCGCCTTTGTGGACGTATTTCGTGACGTGTGTTCCATCGCTATAGTTCACGCGGTACCATCCTGCTAGTCCGGAAGCGTCCGTGCAGTGCAGGAAATAGATCGATCCCCCCTTCTGCCCGACGGACACGCTTATCTCCCCGGGGTACGGCTCATCGGAACTGAGCCCAATACATGCCCTTCTGCCGTTGTTTTCGGGGTCGATTACATCAAACTCTATTCCGTGGAACGACTGACGTCCTGTCGGGAACATGCACATATCGTTTTCCCCGGGCTCGTTCAGCCAGCCGATCGCGTCTTTTCCGCCTTCCGACCGGAGGTCCGTGTTCGCTTCTCCGCGGATATCGACGAACTTGAAGTTCTGTCCAGTGTTTTCGGGAATCTTCCCTTTCAGACATGTGTGCAGGTGTCCGCCGCACATGTCGCCCCAGCCCTTGATCCTGCGCAGGATGTCGGCCCCGTATTCCTCGAAGCCGTGTTCCAGCGCGCCGTGTGCGAGTTCCCCTCCGACGATGGTGCTTACGCCGCCGTTCATGTAGTCCCATTTCCCGTGTCTGAACCCTTTTTCGAATGGCGGGTATATGTTGTAGAATTCTCCGGGTGAACTTTCAGGCATCTCTTCGCGCAGAGCTTGATATCGGCTGATGATCGCCCGGCATTTGTCCTCGCCGATATTCCGGTTCAGAGCGTAGGCGTTGGACATCGATATCTGTTTGTGGGTTTCGGTATCCCCGAGATCGCGTTTGGCGTCCGGATTTTCCGGGACCATGTGCGTGTAGAAGTTTCCGTTCCATGACACTTTTTCAAGTCGTCTGCGAAGTTCGCGGGCCAGTTCCCGGTACTTTTCAGCTTCATTTTCGCGTCCCGCGTGTTCGAGCATCTCGGCGAGATACCCGCAGCCGGCCGCCATTCCAGTATTGTCACCGTGAAAAATGTTGAACTCGGTCTTTTCGGGGTCTACGAACATGATCGAACCACTGCGTTTAACGTCATCCACGCTCTGGTAGTCCCAGCTGTCGATCGTGTATCCCCGTTTTAGCAGTTTATATTTTTCGCTCCAGCGGTAGATGTCAGAGGTCGAATAATTGACCGCGGCAACGGCATTGTCGAGAAGGCCCTCCATCCATTCATCGTCGCCCGTGGCTTTCCAGGTGTAGTATATGCCTTCGAGGAAAAGGAACTCGACGTCGTTCTCCACGGGGACTCTGGCGAAGCGCCGTGTGGGGTTTCCCTCCACCGGGCGGATGAAGTCCCCTTTCGCGAATTCCACGTCACGCCAGTTCTGCAGCGCGGAATTGCATATCTCCTTTGCCTTGTCCCATACCATTCCGTCTTCGCGCTGGCTGTCGGAGTAGATTTCAATCCCGGGTTTCAGATCCGGCGAGAAATACCTCATGCCTTTAAGGCAGTGTACATGGTCGCGAAGCCAGGAAACGAAGAACTTGTAAAACTTGCCTTTCCAGCGGAATGTCTTCGCGTATCCGGAATACCACCATTTCATCATGGTATCATGGCTCTGTTCCAGAAGACGCCTGTACGCGCCGTCGGATTCCTCAAGCTCAGTCTCGCATTCCAGGATGAAGGAGGCGGTCTCCAGCACTTTCCCGTTACCGTCTTCGAACCATACCGTCTGAGCGCCCGGAGCGCCCCCGACCACAAATTTATTCACGCCGCGCGCCTCCATCCGCGCGTACTCTCTGGCGAGTCCGTCGCGAACGGAGACAAATGCGGTTCCGTCAGGAGCGCCGGAGATTTCGAGAGCTTCGAGAGGTTTCAGTTGCCGCCGGCTTAGATTGATCATGTTAACACCCGCTTTTTTTGTAAAAATGTATTAATCGAATCAGATTGCCAGACAAAAAAGATACAACTGCCTTCAAGAATTACAAAAATGAAGGCGTTTTTGCAAGTCGGAATTAACCTGAATGGACCGTTGGGTTTTACGGAATATCTTTCACCCTGCATCTGATTTCGTATCCCTGCGGACCTTTCACCCTTGTAAAGGTCATGATATGTCTTATCGCGTGTTCCCGAAGCCATGTTTTAGAGGGGGAAAAAGCCGGCATTGCCGGGGCTAGAAACTCGTCACCCCGGGCAACGATGCTATTTTCGGGGCAAACATGGACACGCTTCGGGTAGAGTAGATAGCATGCGCGATAATATATCAGTCCGGCAAGTCCCGATGAGGATATTTCCCTGAAATCCTCGGAATGGCCCTCAAAACCGTCGAATCTGAGTAAAACATTTCCGGCATCCGCTTTCTCCAGGAACAACCTGTCAAGTCGGATCGCAAGCCCCATCGAAACACTGTCAGAGCCGTTTGCGCGAAATTCGCGGAGCATAGTCAGCATTGACGAAGAGGAAAAAAGCAGCAGCACGGACATCACAATGCCGAGCGGCACCGCAAGCACAAGGGCCGCCGCAAAATACTTCCCGGGCCTCTCGGTTTTTTCTATATTTGTATCCATATCTCGGTAAAATCCACCTGAAAAAGTCCTTTTATGCCGCCGTGCCGCAGTCGGCAAGCCCGCATATTTCACATTTAAAAGAGCTTGTCAAATTCATATCTTCAACCCGGATCAGGCTGATTTTTTGAGCGCGCATGTTTGCCTGGTCTGTCCCGAACGCGGTTCACGCGGAGTTTTGAAACCTACTCCTATTCACCAATAAAACTTAAAAAAAAACTTGTTATTCAGGTTTTTCAAAGTATCTTTTCTTATCGTCATCTTGAGGTTAAGTTGTCGCTTATTCCAATGTAAATAAGGATCTTGTGTCGATATTGCAAGTGTTTTACACTTATGATATGCGATTTTCGCGGAATTCGGGGGTTGATAATTAACACTTTGTTCGAAAGCGCTTTACGTGCAGATTCCAGAAAAGCACGGTTCTCTTCAATGGCTTAAGGTGATTTTAAAAACTTTCATAAAACAGGGGGTCTGTTGGATGACAAAAACCTTCAGGCTCCGGAGATTTTCTGATGAACAGAAAAAAGATTGCGGATGCTGTCGGGGAAGGCAGAACTCTGGTCTCGGACGGATCATGGGGAACCTTGATGCAGAAGGAAGGTCTGCGTCCAGGTGAATGTCCGGAACTCTGGTGCCTGGAACATCCTGATGCGGTTTTGAAGATCGCCGTAAGCTATATAGAAGCGGGCGCGGACATGATCCAGTCCAACAGTTTCGGCGGATCCTCATTCAAACTGGAACACTACGGCCTGGGCGACCGTGTATCGGATATCAACGAGGCCGCCGTGGCCATTTCCCGGCGTGCCGCGGGTGAGAACAACTGGGTGATCCCGTCACTCGGCCCGAGTGGCAAGATCCTGATGATGGGGGATGTGAGCGAAGAAGAACTCTACGAAGCTTTCAGGGAGCAGGTCGTCGCTTTCGAGCGCGGCGGCGCAGACGCGGTCTGCATCGAGACGATGAGCGCTCTCGACGAGGCTTCGCTGGCTGTTAAAGCGGCCCGTGAAAACACTTCGCTTGAAATCATCTGCACCTTCACCTTTGAAAGAACCCTCAACGGCGATTACAGGACGATGATGGGGATAACGCCCGCAGACATGGCATCGACTGTCCTTGAGGCGGGCGCGGATATTATCGGAACCAACTGCGGAAACGGAATGGATCGCATGATCGATATTGTCCGCGAAATGCGCGGGACGGTTCCGGACGCACCCATAATTGTACATGCAAACGCCGGTCTTCCTGTAAATGTGAACGGCAATGACGTCTTTCCCGAAACCCCGGAACAGATGGCCTCGAAAGTGGGCGCCATAATCGAAGCTGGGGCAAACATTGTCGGGGGATGCTGCGGCACTACTCCAGAACATATACGCGCCATAAAGGAAGCAATATAAAAGCTTGATTCCTCCATTGCAAAAGCGCTGCAAGCGCGAAATACAATTTGCGGATTTCGCGGATTCGGCCATTTTTTATTACGAGAGCCAATTTTA
>CAZGYO010000118.1:743-8003 GCA_964530455.1 uncultured Victivallales bacterium | reverse complement strand
CCTCGCATCCAAAATGGCAGGCCGCGCGGCCACGGAGAGTTCTGAAATTGGCTCCTCAACCTTGCCCTGAACATTAAAGACCTGGAACATCCGCAGGCGAACCAGGTCGCTGGTCTTTTCTTTTCTCTTGTGCGGGGGAACTGGAACAAAGGCCTCCCGATGCTGGATAAAACTGGATCCCAAGACCTCTACGCATTTACCAGCGGCAAAAGCATGAGCATAGGCGTTATCGGCAACGGCGTATTCGGCATTACCCTGAATGCTCTTTCGAACGAGGTTTTCTCTCAGGAAGGACAGGTCCCCAACGGCGAATGGGTACATCTCGGCGCCGTCCTCGACGGGAAAGAAAGAGATCAAACAGCTCTACAATGCAGGGAAAGCCGGGAAAACTCTGAAATAGATCAGGCCCCGTCCAGGTCATTTCCCGCGGGAAATGATGCCTGGGCCCCCTTCGCGAGTACGGACCGCGTGGCAATTCTGCATGAAAGGTCCGCGGCTTCGGCGAGGCTCCTGCCGCAAGCGGTATAAAAAGCCAGACTACCGACAAAGGCGTCTCCCGCGCCGGTGCTGTCAACAGCTTTCACCTTTTTTGCATCGATACGCCTTGCGGAATTCGCGTCGACCACAAGCCCCCCGCGTTCCCCAAGCGTGACAACGACGGTTCCCGATCCTCTTTCCAGAATCGACAGTGCCGCCGCTTCCGCCTGCCCGTCGGTTTCAACTGTCATACCGGTGAGAATGGCGGTCTCGGTCTCGTTCAGGCAGAAAACGTCGCTCAATCCGTATATTTCTTCCGGAATCTCTTCTTTTGCAGGCGCCGGGTTGAAGATTGTCGCAAGCCCCTCCTCCTTCGCTACAGACAAGGCTTTCAGCGACACTTCAAGTGGTATTTCGAGCTGGCAGACAAGCACATCGGCAGAGGCGATACAGCTTCTTGCATTTTCTATCTCGTCGGCTGTCAGCAGGTCATTGGCGCCAGCAACTATCACGATAGAGTTGTCCCCGTCGGGTCCAACCGCGATAGACGCCACGCCGGAAGAAGCTTCCCCGGTAAAATGGACATGCGTTGTATCGACTCCGCGGGACCTGAAGTTCTCAATCGTGGATCTTCCAAAACTGTCTTCGCCGAGTTTCGCGATCATCGACACATCCGCGCCGAGCTGCGCCGCCATAACAGCCTGGTTTGCGCCTTTGCCGCCGAAGCCCATGTAAAAGCTGCTTCCGTGCAGGGTCTCGCCGATTGCGGGCATCCTGGGAACATGGCTGACAAGATCAGTGTTGCAAGAGCCGACGACGCATACTCTGGGTTTCCCGGTCACGTTATATCCTCCTCTGAAATATTTTTTCACAAGCGGCCCAATCTGTCCAAAATAAATTTCTAAAAATAGAGCCGATTTCAAAACTCCGCGTGAACCGCGTTGGTAGCGCAGGCGCGGCCTCGCATCCAAAATAGCAGGCCGCGCGGAGTTTTAAAATCGGCTTACTTGAAAATGCTGTGTATTCCCATGGCTTTTTTTCTTGAAAACTTAGGAAACAATCGCTTAGGGGAGAACGGGTATATTTTTCTGAGCAGCGGGTATGTAAGGGAGAGCAGACCGACAAGAAACAATTGGTCGAAGATCCTGTATTTCCGGCGGTCCCGCAGGAGCAGCGAAAGCAGAACGCGCATATGCATTCCTCTAAGGGGAAAAGGGCTGAAATCTATATGCACCGAATACTTTTCCTTCCCGTAACGTTTATTGTATTTCGCCTCAAGCGACTCGAGTTCCTCCCTGATCCGCCTGTTGTAGGGGCCGAAATAATATTTTCTGGCGGCGGCTATTATCTTGAATGTCCGGTACTGGAAACTAATATCCTTTGCCGGAAGACCGAGTTCTTTCGCGAGATTTCTCATGCGTTTGATCTTCTTGAGCGCGTCGTATCCCTGCTCAATCTTCAGATCCCCGTTATCCACCAGGCAGCGCAGAAGTTTCCTCATGGAATGATTGATTATTATGTGATTCCAGTACACGGACAGAAGAGTCGGGATCCTGGTCCGCCTGAAAAAAATCCGTTTCACTGCAAATTCGTCGATATACAGAAGTTCATATATGACCTCTTCGGAGAGTTTCATGAGCTTGATGAAAACGTCTTCGTCAAGATTCCTTCTCCGCGCATACGCCGCAAGAGCCTTGTCAGGGTGCAGGCCGTCCCTGAAAATCTTCAGCGCCGCAAACGTGTTTATTTCGTTCCAGACCCCGTCTTCGTCAAGAAATGTCCTGCGCCTGAACGGACCCCAGCCGCCTGTCTGGCACCAGATCATACAGCCGGCCATATTTTCCGCTTTTTTTATTCCATGGAGGTAACGGCTCCATTCGCTTCCGTTGAACGCCGGGTACGCCCCGAACCCTTCGTATTCCCTTCTCGACTGTATCTCGATTATTTTTCTATGCGCGGAACGGAAAAAATGTCGGTTTAATGAAAGGTAACGAAAGAAATCGGATTCACCCGGTTTCATTGAAATAACAAGAGAGGGGCTTTCGATCCCGCCGAAAACCCGGTTGAAGGTTAAAGGATTCCAGATAAGGTCGCCAACAGAATAAGCGCCCACGGTCCAGGTGCGTACTATCATTGAACGCCCCTGTCTCTCGAAAGCCGGCAGGAGTTTCGAAATGAGCCTGGCGGCGTCCGCGGCCCGTCTTATGCTCAGTCGGCTTTGGAACTCCTCTTTCCTTCTGTCTATGCCGTCGCATTCGCCGATACGAAAAATAATCCCTTTTACAAGAGAAAATTCGCTGAACACCTTTTCAATGCCCTTAAGCAGAAAATCCGTTATATCATCCAGGTTGCGAATTTCGCGCATCAGCGTGTCGTTGAAGAACATCACATCGCTGTTTACATAAACCCGGAGGCTGTTCTTTCCGGCAATATCGAATATTTTTTCGTACAACTCCCTGTATCCCAACAGACTTTTTTTTAGTTTTTTTTCGTATGAATGGTGACTATAAAGGTGCGCCAGGTCGTCGATCGAGATCGCGTTGAATCCGCTTTCTGCCGCCGCTGCCGCAAATATGCGAAAATCGCGGATTATTCGGGAAACAAGTTTTTTACGTGGCGCTCCTGACTTTCCCTCTAAATCGGAAAAGGGTATTTTGGACCAGTTTCTATTTTTTGCTTTTTTTTTCAGGAAGAACGGACCGGAAGCGTCTATGATAAACAGATTCATCCCGGCATCGCGGGAAGCTTCCCCGGCGGATTCATGACACAAGGGCATAGCCTTTTTTTTCCCATCGTTTCTGTTTGGGGAGCCAGTTTTCTGGTCGACCGACAGGTTTTTCACCCATGAACTCGTTCAGTATCACTTCCCAGCCGTAGCGTGCCTGAAAAATGCCTGATATCTTCCGGCGCAGTTTTCTGAATTCATCGGGTTTCTCCATCAGAAGTTTCCGGTAAGAGAGAGCAATTGAAACCCATTTGTCGATATCCGGGGCGCTTATCACGTCTCCTGTTTCTTTGTCCCGGACGATTTCCTGGGGCCCGCCACGGTCGGTGACAAGCGCAGGAAGCCCGCAGGCCTGCGCTTCCAGCACGGCCATGCCGAAGGTATCAGTCACGCTCGGAAACACGAAGATGTGCGAGACAGCATAGTAGTATGAGAGTTCTTCGCGGTCCAGCCGACCGGTCATCACGATACCCTCATGGCCGACGGCCCGGGATTTCAGTTTCTCGTATTCAGGCCCGTCCCCGGCAATCAGGAGACGAATATTGTCGTTTTCAGAAGACATCTTCTCGTAGAGATCGATGAGAAGATCCAGATTCTTTTCTTTTCCCAGTCTTCCGGAATACATCATTACAAAAGCGTCTCGCAGAGCGTACTTTTCGACGAGTTCGGACTGTATCTTTGGATCCTCTTTGACAAATCCCATATCTATACCGCGTTTGAAGAGTTTCATTTTTTTCGGGTCGAATCCTCTGCATTCAAGAAGTTCGATGTATTGACGTGAAGGCACTCTTGCGACGTCCACGGATCTGTAGAACCACCTTGTATAGTTCTCGATAATATTGCTGACCCATTCGTCGCCGATAAAATGGTCCGCCTGCATCGAAAAATCGGTATGGTATATACCTGTACACGGGATGTCGAGCAGTTTTGCCGCGGCAAGCGCGGTGAGCCCGACCGGGCCCGGGGTGGAAATGACGATCTCGTCTGGATTTTCCTCGGCTATGCGTTCAAGTGCCCTGAGCATCGAGGGAACGCGGAAGGTGAACGCATTGTAAAAATCTGGTGTTACGTGGTATATACACGGCAGATTTATTATGTTTTCCGGCAACGCCGCTTTCTCGTATTCCTCAGGCGGAAGTGTTGTAACAATCTTCATGTCCCTCTGGAACTTGCCGGCTGCCGCCGCAAGGTTCCTCATTGTAACGGAAACACCGTTGAGATCCGTGACCGTATCCGAGAACCAGAGCATCTTCCTGTCACGACCACTTTCGGGAAGCTTGAACCTTTTTCTGAGTTCGCGCAGAAGTTCCCGATTATTGTACTGGTGGTGCATCGTGCTTATAAACGGAGCTGTCAGAAAAATCGCCGGAAGAGCGGCCGAAAAATGTTTGAGCAACTTTCCCGCCTGACCGTTTTTAAGGTCTTTTTCAAGGGACTCGAGTATCATCCTGAAAAACTCGTCGGCGAAACGCGATATTCCGTCGTATATTCCGTTCATCTGTTCACGGATGTCGCGATTTTCCTCGATCCGGTTGCCGGTCATATCCTCGAAGAAGCGGAGAAGTATTCTGTTGTCGGTGGAATCGCGCTTGATCTTCATCTTCTGTACGGCCATCCAGTTCTTGAATCCAAGTTTCCCGTTGTCGAAAAGAATCGCGTTTATCATGTTAAGGAATCCGGAACTCTCAGCGGCGCTTCCCTGTTTGGAGAACTCGTATGCGATTTTATACAGAGAAAAGGCAAGGGACTTGTAGTCTCCGTGGCGGCCGTCGGCTATACAGTCCTTCCTTTTTAATGAATCTATGAAATCACCCATTCCGGAATCAGTGGTTATGGTGAACGCATCGGCTATAAAAAGCCCGGAATGGTCGTCGGATCCCCCGGTAAACCCCTTGATCCAGGGGGCATTACTCCACGGCTGGATATTGTGTTTATCTACAAGCCGCGAGATTGTCTCGGGAGTGAGATTTCTCAGCGTCTCGTACCAGGTCTGGTTGAAAATTCTGTTGCGTGCGCCGTTTATCGTCTCGAAAACATCGAAAAGAAGTACGAGTTTTTCAAGCGTGTCAACGCAGAGACGTCCGTTCACGCCGAAGGTGCCGTGCGCCACGGAACACGCGATATCCTCGTAAACAAGGTATTCGCGCAGTTCGTATATGTTTTCACGTATCCTGTTTATCTCTTCGGCCTGTTCCTCGTCTATATCGAAGACAAGCAGGTGTATCTTGCACCCGTTCTCGGGGAAATATGTCGTCGCTTCCGTGCTGAC
This sequence comes from uncultured Victivallales bacterium, assembly GCA_964530455.1. Lineage (GTDB taxonomy): Bacteria > Verrucomicrobiota > Lentisphaeria > Victivallales > CAZGYO01 > CAZGYO01. The sequence continues at coordinate 2,532 of CAZGYO010000118.1, read as the reverse complement.
GAAAGTGTCTTCCGGATGCAATTCTTTAAGCCTGAGAGCGCCTTCAATAGTGTTGTGATCGGTGAGAGTTATAAAGTCCATCCCCGCGATTTTCGCACGCCGGTACACCTCTTCGATCTCGGTGTATGATTCTCGCGTGCCGATACGCTGCAGAAACCATTCCGAAGGATGCTCCGAATAATTCGAGTGTACATGTAAATCGGCTTTTATCATATCCGAATCTATAGCCGCAACTTAAGATTCCGGTTGGTGATCGGTTAGTTTTCTGTGAAATTGAAGAAGTTTACGACCGGGAAAAGCAGTTGAAGCTCAGCCCTCGGCTGACCGTGGAGGGATGTGGACCTATTACTCCGCAAGCTGGCCTGCGGCCCGGGCCGCGAGCAGTTCCGGGATTGGGACAAGAACCAGTTTCAAAACTCCGCGTGGCCGCCTGGCATTTTGTACATATTCAGCAAACCCCGTTTACTCGGGGTCAGTACTGGACAGTCTTCGAGTGTCTCAGCCCCGACCCCGACGTGGTTGACTGAATATGCACGTTATTTTTAAGAGGTCTGACGCCGACCTGGATGCACAGTCTGCGGATTTCGCAGTCATGGCAGTCGGGTTTCCGGGCGGTGCATCTTGCCCTGCCGTGGGAGATCAGGAGATGCGAGAACTCGGTCCAGTAGATATCGGGGCAGTGTGAATTGACAACTTTTTCAATCTTCTCCGGGTCCCGTGTCGAGACGATCCCGATCCGGTTCATAAGCCTTATGACGTGTGTATCGACCGGGAACCCGGGGATACCGAAAGCGTTTCCGAGTATGACGTTGGCTGTCTTTCTGCCGACGCCGGGGAGTCTGACAAGCTCCTGCATCGTGCGGGGGACCCGTTTATCGTACTCCTCTTTTATCATGCGGCAGCAGCCCTTGATGTGCGAGGCTTTGACTTTGAAGCATCCGGCGGAACGTATGATTTGTTCGAGTTCGCTTTTTTCGATTTTCAGAAAAGATTCCAGGTCGGGACAACGCTTGAAAAGCGCCTTGCCGACCTCGTTCACGCGTTTATCCGTACACTGCGCCGAAAGAATGGCGGAGACAAGAAGCTGCAGGGGAGAACGGTAGTCCAGGAAACATCGCTGGGGACCGTAGGTATCCAGTAACCCGCGGTATATCCGGGCCAGCCATTTGTCGGGGGGCATTTTTTTCATGGTCACAAAATCTTCGTTTACCCGACAAGATAGTCAGTGGAAAAAGATTTTCAATCCTGTCCGGGAACTGCGGCGCGGTGGAGCCCGGCGAGAAATCTTTCCGGTTGCTCGCGGTACAGCACCAGCGCAAGCGCGGTATTCTGCCCGTTCATGCCGTCGGGGACCGGACGCGAACTTATATGTCCGTTCACAACCTCTACAAAACGTGACTCGCCCCCGAAATCCACCGCTCCCTTCGCGCGCAGCACCACGTTTTTATTCGTTTCCAGAAACTCGTAGAACGCCTTTCTGTCCAGTGGCGCGGGACTGCGGAATTCGCAGCTCTGAACATCCTCCGGAGCGGCGTTGCAGGGATGGGCGACCGAGGCCCCCTTCCCCGCGTCATGTCGCCCTAACAAGTCAAACACGTCTATATCAATATCAGCGTAAGAACATAAATGTATCGGCACGTGCGGGTTTATTTCCGCCAGCAGATCCCGCACTTTTTCGATCTCCTCACGCTCCACGAGATCGGTCTTGTTGAGCATGATAAAGTCGGCGCAGAAAACCTGTGCGTCAAGAGCCGGAAGAACCTGCCTGAGCTTTATGAAATTTACAGAA
>CAZGYO010000118.1:0-733 GCA_964530455.1 uncultured Victivallales bacterium | reverse complement strand
GGGATTTTCTGGGCGGGCTCGGAGGTGAAGTTCCGCGATATTCGCGACGGGACCGTAAGCGTCGCTCAAAAACTGCGAATCCAGCATCGGCAGAAAGTCCCTCGGCTCGGCTATACCCGTAGCTTCGACCAGCAGTATGTCCGGCACGACCTCCGAGGCAATCGTCTCAAGCGCCGCGTGAAGATCGTTCTTTACACATACACAGAAAATGCTCCCGCGGCTTATCTCGCTGAGATGGTAGTCGCCCGGAGGCAGAAGCTTCCCGTCGACTGAAAGCGAACTGAACTCGTTTACAAGCACCGCGGTGTCCAGGCCGCGGAACGAGTCCAGAAGCCCTGAAATAAACGTGGTCTTGCCGCTGCCGAGATAGCCGCAGACCATCAGTACCGGAATCTTATTTTCAGTCATTCAACCCCTTTATCCATTCCTTTATTATATTTTTTTCGACGACTTTCCCGGCGGACTTGAGTATCTGCTTCTCAAGAAGTACCGCCGGCTCGCTGAAAACACCGTAGCGCCGGATCTCGGCTGGATCGTTTACCTCGATAAACATTATGCCGGGGCCGAGTTCCTTGATCGCGGTTTCTATGTTTTCTTTCAGCGCCGCGTAATCCTCAGTGGTCGAATCGCCCAGCAGGAGAATGTTCCCGTGGCGGTAGTCTATCTTCATCGAAAACTTTTCCCGGATACGCTCCTGGATCGCCTGCACAAGCTCTTTGCGCGGCGGTATTTT
>CAZGYO010000117.1:0-8016 GCA_964530455.1 uncultured Victivallales bacterium | reverse complement strand
GGCGTCAACGTCCCGAAACACGCGCTCAAAGCGTACAGACGCGTAACACTGAAACCCGGTGAAAAATGCATCGTCAAATTCCAAATCACGGCAGATATGATGCGGATCTACGATCTTGCCGGCAACCCGAATATCGAGCCGGGAAAGTTCAAGGTTACGATAGGCGGCTCTTCACCGGGAAAAAGAAGTCTCGAACTCGGCGCGCCGGAACCGCTCTTCGCGAAGTTTGCGGTAAAGTAGTATGCTCCGCGGCGCTTGACGGTCCGGGATCTGTTTTTCTGGTTACTGTTCCAGCGGAGGCGGTGGTGGCAGGAATTCGGTTCCGCCGTCCGGATCCGGGGCGCCGCCCATTCCTCTCGGGCCCGACATCATATTGTCGGCGTTTTTGCCATACTCCACGAGTTTGGAGAACAATTCTCCGGGAAGAAGCGCGGAAATGAGCATATCCCTGTCCTGCACGTTGAAATTCACCGTCTGCATGAGTTCCTGTCCCAGGGCCGCGTCATTCGCGAAAAGAGCGGATATCCCCATGATGAGGATTCCGTTTGCCTGCATTGACAGGGCCTGTGCCTTTTTTGCTTCCCAGCAGGTGATTTTAACAGTCAGGTCGATGTCTTTTTTCTCTTCGCCCTTGAGTGACAGGCACCAAGCTCCTCCGGAGATGGAATCGGCGGGGTTCATATTCATGCCGGGGTGTGCGCCGGCGGGATCTCCTGGCGCGGGGGGGGCATGACTCATATTGAAGACGCCCCAAAGGACCGCGTTTTCATCGAACTCTTCTATGTGCCTGCTGAGGCGCTTGTTCTGGTGCAGGTTGTTGCTTTTATTGATGGCGAATATGTCTGTAATCTTTTCCGGCGTGCTGCCGAAGGCGATAATATTTTCGGTGATATATCCGGCAAATGAATCGCTTTTGCCGTTTTCATCAGTAAACGAATAGACTATGTGTCCATCGACCGTTTCGGACTCGAGTTTCCTGCCTTCTTTTTCGGCGCTGCTCCGTGCGATCTCGACGAATTTATTTTCGGGAAGCTCAGCCTTTATCAGAGCCGTAGCGTCGGGTTTCTCCATGTTTCCGAGGAATACCACTCCGTGTTTGGCGGTCTTTCTTATATCTATTCCGTTTGCTTCCATATCTTTGCGAAAATCGAGGAATTTCGGCGCTAGATCCGGCCCCTCCATCAATTCAACACATTTCGGATGATTCAGTATCTGGTGCATATCGAACATGAAAACGCCGTCCACATCCCTGGGAACGAGTCCAAGCAGTTCCTTGTCCGCTGCGTTCACGATCAATGAGAGTCCCAGGAGAAGCGCGACCGTTGCAAATGCTGATTTCTTCATTTTCGGTTCCTTAATTTATTGAGCCAGTTTAAAAATTTCGTTCCACATCTAATCCATATCACTCCCCGGCCAGAAAATCAAGTATCCGTCCAGGTGAAAACGATTTATCGAGTCCCAAAAGGAGGTTTTTCCTGTTGAGTGAGTATTTTCTTCCGACTTCCTCGAAGAAATCGTTTTTATCATTCAGCCCCGCGAAGTTAGCGGAGGCCCATTCGCTGAGGTATCCGAAACCTGCGTTACCCAGGAGAGTGTGCGCTGAAGTTATTGCTGCTCCCCGGAGAAATATCTCCGAATAGGGCTGAAGTTCCGGGCATGAGATATCGTCGGTCATCTTCTGTCCCGGCGCATTCATCTCCGTGCCGATAATTATCGGCAGTTCCCGCTTTGTCGCGGCTTTTATAAATTCGTCGAGTTTACGCATCTTGGCGGTTTTGGTTTCGGGGTCTGAGACATTCCAGTTTCTGTCCGGAATGATGTTGGCCGCGGCGGCGCCCGCGCCCATCTGTATATCCAGGTATTTTTCGGGGTCGGCTTCGCCGGAGGATTCACCGCTAAGCCAGGTCAGAGTGGGTATTGCACCGCAGGCGGCGGTAAACTTATTCATGTCTCTGACACTGGGGAACGCGGACGGTTCCGGCGGGACGTAGCCTGCGCCGCCCGATTTCATAGTGCGCGCTCTTATAAGGGCCTGGAGTTTCACGGGGTCCTCGAGTATGGCCACAATCTCATTTTTCGCTGTTTTAAGTTTTTTCGACCAGAAAGCGGTTCTTTCAGCCGGGTCCGGAAAGACGGCAGCGGCCTTTTCGAAGTAGGCTGTGCACAGGTGCCTTTCGGTCGCGTTGCCGGCCGGCGTAAGCGGGACGACGTCATTTTCATAGTCAAGGGAAACGGAGCCGAGATAGTCGTTCACCCGCTCCATAACGCATGTCGTGCGCTGCGCCGCGCGTGAGCAAAGTCCGTCAAGAAAGACCTTTGCATCGGACGGGATATCCGTCGTAGTGAATCCGACGCCCATATGGTAGGATATTCCTGGTTCTCCGGGAGAGTTTATCTCGTGTTCGATAAGTTCCGGAACGATAACACGGGTCTCAATCCCCGCAGACGCGCGAAGTCCGAGCAGTTCGGCCGCCGCCAGGAATTCATCGAGGCTGTCCAGCACATCGAATTCGACTATTCCCAGGGCAAAAAGCCCCTCGAACCTGCCCCAGCAGGCTATATAAGAAGGCGAAAACCCGTAGCCGTTGAACGAGAAGAAACTGTGGCAGTGCATGTTCAGACGGAACTCCCCGGGCGGCCGGACTTCATCCGGATTTCTCAATATACTTTCCGCGAATTCCGCAACTGCTTCGGCGCGTTTTCGGGCGTCAAAGCTGTTGAGTCTGTTTTCAAGTTTTTCGAGTATTGACTGCATTTTTTTTCTCAAGAACGGCTCCTTCCTGTGTCCTTTTTCCATTTTTCCAGATGCTCGAGTATAAAATCAATTATTTTTCTGTGCGTTATTTTCCCGTTACCCTCCACCTGCATATGTTCGCCAAAATGAAAAAACACATCTTTACGCCTGTTGATCGGCCCAATTTCGCGGATAACGCTCCCTACCCCGAGGAAATCGGTTTTAAGCGCGACCGGGATAACCGGCACTGATGCCCTCCTCGCCAGTTTTACGCCAATAGAGTTGAATTTTTCGGGATTGAAACGAACACCTCTTGTAGCCTGGGGAAACACCATAATCGAATATCCCTGTTTAAGCTGTTCGACACCTTTCTGGATTATTGTCTTGAAATCATCCATCGGTTTTTTTCTTTCGAGGGTGATACATTTCTGGTTGCGCATGATGTTTCCGAATACCGGGTAATCGAGCAGGGACTTTTTGACCACGAAAGAAAGTTTCTTTCTGGGTGAGACGAAGCATTTCAGCACCATGGTTTCGAACGCGCTCATATGGTTTCCGACGAAGACGGCTGGTCCCGGGCATTTGTCGATGTTCGAAAGTCCGGAAATATGGCATCTTGTTCCGGTCTTCTCGCAGGAGCGGAAGACCGCGTATGCCATATCGACGAAGACATCTTCGGAAAACTCTCCTCGCTTGGCTATTCTGCTGGAGCGCATGACAAGTTCTATTACGCTGAACCAGAAATACCACCTGCTGCCGAGAAAAAACAGATCCCATGGACTCCTTCTCTTATCCGGAGTTTCATAGCTGTCTTCTGGGAAATAGTTTTTGGTCATGTGTGGAGGCTCACTCGTATTTTTCACCGAACTCTTTTCTGTCGGGGCTGCTCCTGTAGTATTTAACTGCTTCAGGCAGGAACTGTTCCATCCTTCGGAGCCTTTTTTCACTCATTGGGTGTGTGGAAAAAAACTCTCCGATTTCTCCGGTCTCCGACAATTGTCCGAACTTCTTCCAGAATGCCAGCGCGGCATGGGGAGTATATCCGGCTTTTGACATGAAGATCATGCCGAGTCTGTCCGCCTCGTATTCATGTTCCCTGCTGTACGGAAGTATCACACCGACATCAGCAATGCCCCCGTACGCCAGCATCCAGAGTCTCAGATTTTTTCCTCCCGCAAGGGACTCGCTCAGAACGGCCACCCCGGCCTGTTTCAGGTATTCCTGTGAGATGCGTTCACCTCCGTGCCGGGCTATCGCGTGACCTATCTCATGCGCAACGACTGTTGCGAGTTCCGCGTCGTTTTCAAAATACTTGAACATTGCGGAGAAGACGCCAACTTTCCCTCCGGGCAGAGCGAAAGCGTTCGGTTCGGAAGACTCGAAGACGGCAAACTCCCAGTAGTAACCGCTCTGATTCACGGCCATGGCAATCTGCGTGCCCACACGCTTTAGCGCCTTGTTATAGGACTGGTTTCGGGAAACCGGGTACTTGTTTCTGATGTCACGCCAGGCCTGTTCGCCCATCCTGTTTTCTTCGGATACTGAAGTCAGAAGGAACTGTTTCCTGTCGGTGTAGGGCACCGTCCTGCAGGCGGGAAGCAACGGCAAAAGAGCAAACACCAGCAGGAATATCCAGTGAATTTTTCCGGTTTCAATCGACAATCTCATATAATCAACCCAAACGCATCATTTAATAAAAATGGTAATGTTCAGTGAACCACGTCGGGGTCGGGGCTGAGACACTCGAAGACTGTCCAGTACTGACCCGAGCAAACTGGCTTTGCTGAATATGTACTAAAAATGCGATATCAGCATTCAAAACGACCGTGTTAATATAAACGGATTTATATAAATTCCCATAGCGAAGATATTTTAAAGCGGAATTCTGTTTAAATTCGGATTCCGGCGACTCCGTCCTGGAGTGCGTACGCATCTCGAACCGCGCCGCAGTCTTTTCAGAATCTCTTTTGCCCGTTGACCCAGGTTGCTATTACTCCCTCCGATGTCTTGCAAGGCCTGGAGAAATCGGCGGAACCCGAGAGCCGGTCCTTATCGACAAGCACGAGGTCGGCGGCGTATCCTTTGCGTAGAAGTCCTCGGTTTCGGATTCCGAATACCCGTGCAGGAAGAGAGGTGCATTTTCTGACGCACTGCTCGACTTCAAGTCCGTATTTCATTCCGAGCCGTATGAACTCGGGCATGGATCCGAAAGCTCTTGGATGTCCGGTACCTATGTGCGGCAAAGAAGGTCTGGCAACTTCGTCGGTGCACGCGCATACGAGAGGATGCAGGATTATTTTGCGCAGGTTTTCAGGCGACATCCCTTTTGAGGCAACCGCGGCTCCGGGATCGGCATGCAAAATACGGACGCATGCTTCCGCGGGACTCGCGGATATCCGACGTCCGATATCGGCGATACTTTTACCGGAAAGGTCTTCGGTTTCGGGCAATTCCGCCTGCAAAATCCTGAGCCGGCGCCAGAACTCTTCGTCTTCAGCGTCCAGTTCAGCTGTAAGGAGTGTGCGGAAATCCGGTTTTTCGAGTTCCCGTGCAAGTCTGCTCCGGTCCCACTCGTCCCATGGTGACGGCAGATAAACTGACAGCGAGGTCATCGATTCCAGATACGGATACCTGTCAGCGCTGACATTAAGACTGCCTGAAGCGTTTTGCCCGAGTCTGGCAAGCGCATCGTCTATCTTATGGAAATTATCTTTTCCCGCGGCCTTGAGGTGGCTGATATGAAGTCTTGGACAGCAGGCCTCCCGCGAATTACGCACCGCTTCGTCTATACTTTCAAGAAGTCTATCGCCCTCGCTGCGCAGGTGGAGGGTGTATGGTTTTGAGAATTTCGCGAGGACTTCAAGAAGTGACAGAATCTCGTTCTCGGAAGAAAATACTCCCGGGCAGTAGAGCAATCCCGAAGAAAACCCTGCGGCGCCTGTTTCCAGGCATTCATCGAGCGATGATCTCATCAGGGACATCGCGTCCGGAGCCAGTTCCTTTTTTACGTATCCGTTGAAAGCGGCTCTCAGTGTGTTGTGTCCGCAGAGTGGAAAGATGTTCAGGGCGGGCTTTCTCCTGTCGAGTTCAGCCCGGTATTCCCTGAAACTGCGCCAGGAGATGTCCACGTTATAACATTTGTAAAGGTCTTGCAGGTGCTCGCGGTTCATATTGGTGACGGGAAACGGTGAAAGCCCGCAGTTGCCCGTTATTTCCGAGGTGATTCCCTGTGACACCTTGCTGAATGCCTCGGGATCGGCGAGAATCGAGATATCCGAATGCCCGTGCGCGTCGATAAATCCCGGGCAGAGCAGTTTTTGCCCGGCGTCGTATTTTTCTCTGTATTCGGGCAGTTCCCCCCCTTGCGGAACAATCCCGGATATGACGCCGTCCCTGACGGTGAGCGCGCCGGGAAATGCAGGTTTCCCCGTGCCGTCGGCTATCAACGCGTCAACTATAAGCATATCGTGCAGGTTCATAAAAATGTTAATTTCTGTTTTTATTTAACTGCTTCATTCAGCGCTCAGCTTACCCCGAGCAGAATACCCGCATAAACTTCAGAAAGACGGGGAGTCCCCACGGCGGCTTTCAAGTATAAAAAACTCTGCATCGTACAGCAGGTAGAATTCGCCCGGGATATACGGGTATTTATTAATTTCATTGATTGCGCTGAACTTTTTCACAATCGAATAATCAGCGAGGAGCCCCTTTTTCGTTGCGACAAGGTGTTCGACGGGTCTCATCACAAGCCATTCGGGTTCGAGTTCCGTGATCATAGCGAACTGTCCGGGGCTTTTTTCTTTCTGCAGCCTGACGACTTCGGGGGTGGCAAGTCCGGGAAAATCGCAAACGTTTCCGCCGCTGAAATACCCGATATAACCGAGAGGTTCCAAATATATCTTCTCCTCTTTTCCGCAGTTCTCCTTAAGCCAGAGCCCGACCTTTCGGCGTACACCGTTTTCAACGAGGGACTGCTGGAGTCTCATCTGAAACACTGTCAGACCGAACTGCAGCGAAAGAATGACAAGCGCGATCGAATAAGCGAAGTAAAGGTATTTAAATCTGTCTTTGTGCCGAAATGCATTTGCGAAATCCGCGAAACCGAGGACGATCACGGGTATTCCGATAAAAGAAGCCGGCGGGAAATACCACGGATAGGGGAAAGGCATGAATGTGAAATACATCATGAGAACAAAAAACGCCGCGGAAAGACGCCTGGCGAACCTGCTCCCTCCGGGCGAGAGAAAGTACAGGGCACAGAAAAAACCGAGAAAAGATGCAAATCCCTTGATTATCGGCGGCCAGCTTCTGAAATAGGGGTATACGGGGCCGAATATCCAGGAGACTTTTCTCGGGAACCAGTAGAGGCCACTGTTAAGCCATTCAGAAGTGGATATGGGGATTTTCGCGGCGTTTTTTGCTATGACCGTGTGCGGGACCGGAGAACCATAATATGACCATGCGAAAACAAACCAGGGGAGATAGACCGCGGTGGCGACAAGCGCCGCGCGCAGGAAAAGTGCAAGCAGGTTTTTCCTCGGCATCGGGGAAAAGAGCAGGTATCCCGCGGCTATCGCAACAACATGGACGCATGAATCCGGCCGGGTCCACATCAACCCGCCCCAGGAAAAACCCAGAAGCAGAGCGCTTTTAGGGGGATTTTTCTCCAGGACATAGAGTGTACATGCAATGAACATCAGCATAAACGCCGTCTCCATCCCGTTAACCGAAAACATAATGGCCTTGATGTCCAGGAGATAGAGCAGAATCACGAATATAAGAAGATGCGCCCTGTTAAGTCGAGCAAGCTTGCTTTGGCAGATATTCAGCAAGATCCAGCCGGCGGCCGCGAATGCCGGGACACAGAACAGCAGCCTGTAGAGCCATATCGCGTGCAGGTACGATGTATTTCCGGATACGAGATGACAGAACGCGGGAAGAATCGTGCCCAGCGGCGAGGTAAAGCCGTGTATCCTTTCTTCGGCACGGTAGCTCAGACCTTTTCCGGCGGCCAGGTTTTCGCTGTGCCTGAAAGTAATAAAAAAATCTTCCCAAATATGTCCCGTGTACAATGCGTAGGCCAGTGGGAGAAGCAGGCATGCCAGGAGAAAGAAGAGAAGCAGTCTGGATCTTTTTCCGTCGGAGTCATGGTTTTCTATAAGTTGCAAATCTACTCCTTCAGAAATTCACGGATAGCTGTGTCGTATGGTTTGCGGAGTATACCCCGTTCGGTTATTATACCGGTGATAAGATTGTTCGGTGTCACGTCGAATGCCGGACTG
>CAZGYO010000116.1:0-8050 GCA_964530455.1 uncultured Victivallales bacterium | reverse complement strand
TGTAGTTTCATATTATTATTCTCCGGAAATCGATCATCAAGGTTGCCAGACCCCGTCTTCCCATTTACCCTTGCTGTAGAAGAAATTTCCATCGAAACTGATATTCAGCACGGGATGAGCGGAGTTCGGAATAAGGTTGCCGGGTGAGTATTCATGGATTCTGTTCAAATGCCAGAAACAGCGAAGTATGGGAAACAAGGATCTGTCGTACCCCTCTCCGACCGGATGGGTGTCGTCCCCTCCCTGCCTGAGTTGCACCGCCTTCAGTTCACCCCATGTGTAGGGTCTGCCCGGATCCCATCCGTCAAGTCCCCAGCCGCACTCGGCGTCGCTGCATTCGTAGAAGTAGCTGTCGTGCCCTATATCAGGGTTGGGATCAACGTGAAGGCCGGTATTGCCGGGGCGGTCGTATGCCGTATCATGCTGTTCGTCTATTCTCGCCAGCCATTCGTTGGCCGGGGTGTCCTCGTCATTCAGGTCGGAAGGGCAGTGGAAAACCTTCTCTGTCTGCAAATAGTCCGGAAAAAGCAGTGATGGCCACCCGACATCCATCTCCCGGTTGTCGTCCCGGTACTGTATCATCGCAAGACCGATTTGTTTCAGATTGTTCAGGCATGAGGTTCTTCGTCCTCTTTCCCGCGCCTTGGCCAGGACCGGAAGCAGCAGGCCTGCAAGTATTGCGATGATCGCAATTACAACCAGCAGTTCTATCAGGGTAAACCCCGCTGCGGGAATGAATTGAGAATGACCACCGCATTGCCGGCGGATTTCACGCCGCGTACGGCGGAGTCTTTTAAAATGTCTGAAAAAGATCATGTCCAAAGATTTTCCGAAAAATCCCATAATATCGCATAGCTTGATCTGTTCCGCTCAGAAGCGAAAGGAACTTTCCAGTCTATACGCACTCCAAGCATAAAATTTAGACTCCAAACTTGAGTTATACAAGGTATTAACCTAAAAAAAGCAGTTGCCGCAGGGTGCCTTGGATTTATTCAGAGCCGGTTTCAGAACTTTCCGTGGCCGCCTTCCGGTGCGGGAGCGGGCATACCTGTTCCAGACCATGGCGCCGTGGCATTCATTCCTTTTCGATATCGGATGATTGCGCAAACCCGTGTACTGTTTTCTCCCAGTAATGTGGTCGTGTAAAGAGTTGCAGAAAGCCTTTCCAGGCTCCTATGGATATAAGAACCCAGTATAAAGGCATTAAAAGCGCGGCCGGGAGAAGCGAGTAGTTGCGTCTTTTCAGGCATGCAACACAATGAGTCATGACAAAGAGCAGGTTCGCTGACATAAGCACTATCCCGACGATAAAGAAAACCATCGAGACGGTGGACCAGAACGGATCCTGATCGACACCCACGTATACAAGCGGCCAGGCTTTTATTTCCCATCCGAAAAGTATTATTCCCCGGTACCCTTCTATGTGCGGACCGACTATCATCGAGGCGAAAGTCTGGCCGCTCGCTAAACCGTGAAGCAGAAGTGTAGCGTAGAATCCCCCTATAATCCAGTATATCACGTTTACGATAAGCATGAACGAACTGCCTCCAACGCAAAGGAAAAAGGTGACCATCCCCCACAGGCCCAGTTCCTTCAATGTCCTGCGGGGATTCCGCATGTGGGTCAGGTGTGTCTGCAGGAAACCTTTTATCCAGCGCGAACGCTGGCGTATCCAGTTCCACAGACGCGAGTTCGCCTCCTCCCAGGTGGTGGAATCTATGAGGCAGGTCCTGTAACCTTTTGCGTATATCCTTATGCCAAGATCGCAGTCTTCAGTGACATTGAACGGGTCCCATCCACCTACCTTCCTCAGGACATCGGTCCGAAAATGGTTCGATGTGCCTCCAAGCGGAATGGGGATATTCAAAGTTTCCAACCCGGGAAGCAGAAGATCAAAAGTCGTGCTGTACTCTACCGTGAACCATTTGGTCAGCAGGTTCTGCTTCGGATTGTAGTAGTTAAGTTTCGCCTGGACGCATGCCACGTCGCCGGGAAGCTTTTTGAAAAGCGCAACCACTTTCCGAAGCTGGTCGGCATCCGGTCTGTCCTCCGCATCAAAGATGACAGTGTATTCGCCCAGCGCTTTCTTAAGACCGAAATTGCAGGCCCGGGGTTTTGTTTTCGGCTGGAAGTCCGGAACCACAATCATCTGGTAATATTCCGGCAAGCGGCAGTTCTTAACGGCCTGGATAGTGGCCGCGTCGTCTTTTTCCAGGAGCAACTTTATGTCCAGTTTATCCCTGGGATACTCGATTCGCTCCATGCTCCTGACTATCTTCCCCGCGATGTTAGCCTCCTTGTACAGGGGAATCAGTATCGTATAAACCGGCAGATCGGAATCGTCAATCGCGGAATACTCCTCTTCGGAAATCTTTTTCTCGCCGTACCCGGCAAGCGATATCAACGCTGCCGCGCAGCGGAAAACCGCCGCGCCGAAATAGCAGAACGCCACGTAGAGAGTCACCAGGCAGAGGGAAACGTCCCAGCGGTACGCAAGCAGAAGGCAGAGAAACAGGATTATGCTGAGATAGTAAACCCTCTGCCACCAGCGTATAGTGATTATAGAGCAGTATCGTCCGTGTTCCCGGACGAATTCTTTGGTTACATCGTCAAGTTTCAAAATGCGGTCCTTGGAAAAAGTCTAGCGGAATGAAAACCGTTTATCCGACTTATACGCGAACCATACGGTTTTCTTAGCGCGGACTAATATAGATGAAAATCAGCGTATTAAAGTATTAAGAAAGCCCTTTTCTTGATTTTTTTACCGGATGCGGGTAGAATAATCGGTTAAGGAACCAATTTTAAACTCTCCGTGGCCGCCTGCCTTTTTGGATGCGAGGCCACGCCGCCAAAAGGGTTGGGGCGGAGGCACAGCATGCGCCACGGGAAAATGGCGGACAGGAATACTTCCAGTTGAAAAAGAACAAAAACATATTTGCCGCGTCGAAACACATGAGAATAGCGGCAGCCGCAGCCTTTTTTCTGTCGCTTTCTTTGTCTGTCCGGGAGATATCCGCCACCCCTCTCGACGGCGCCTGGTATATATCCAAGCCCGACAGAGCGCCCGTGGAACTTGAGGGCGCCATCGACGGCGGAGGCGGGACAAGCGCCGATCTCCAGCTACCCTCTTATGCTTCAATCTATATAGAGAAAGACAGAAAATCCGCCCGTCCTGAAAAAGCTGATTTCAAGCACAACAGAATCAGCGCTGAGGTTAAATTCGACGGAGAAGTAAAAGACGGACCCGTAAAAGCCGTGCTTTTTATAAAAGACAAGGACGGACTCTGGTTCCAGAGCCAGAAGATCCACTACCTGAACGCGGGCGAATGGAGGACTCTCTCCGCGGAGCTTCCCGCGTCGGCCGGAGACCTGGTTCCCATCGGACATAAGGCAGCGTGGAGTTCGCTGAACGCGGTGACCATTCACGCGGCGGGAGTAAGCCTTTTCTCGCGTGGAAAAGGAAAAATACGGATATCATCGAGAAACATCGAGATGTCCGGCGCCAGGCGCAGGCCGAAACTCTCGATAAGAAACTGGCAACGTCCTCCTGAAAACGGGGAGCTCTTCAATCTGACAGAAAGCCGGTTTGAACTTTCCAGGGAATACTTCAATCCCTATGACCCCGACGAGATAAAAATAGACGTACAGGCGCTGGCCCCGAATGGGGCCGAATCAAGATGGCCGGCTTTTTTCAGCCAGGACTATGTGAGGGGAATTCATTTCAACAGAGAGGTGCTCACGCCCGTCGGCGGCCCGTTCTGGGCTTTCAGGTTTACGCCGCAGATGCAGGGAATGCACAAACTCAGAATAGTGATAGTGGACAATTCCGAGGAGACGGAAACCGTGCTGAAAAGCCCATGGGTTAAAATCAACGTGGCGCCCTCCGGGAAGAAGGGGTTTGTCGGTGTCTCCAAAAAGGATAAAAGGTACTTCGAGTTCAGCAACGGCGACTTCTTCTATCCCGTCGGGTTCAATATACACACGCCGAAAGATACGCGCAGTGAAAAAAGACTGGGATTCGGATATATTCCCGACAGGGGCACGTATTCCTATGAGGACTATTTCAGCGATATGGCCGAAAATGGCGCGAACGCCGCGGAGGTCTGGATGGCGTCGTGGTCGATGGCCCTGGAATGGACAAGCGCCAGAATCAACTACTACGGACTCGGCAGATACAACCTTGCCAACGCCTGGAGACTCGACCACGTGCTTAAAAACGCCGCCGCTAAAGGGATATACATCCACCTTGTCCTGGACAACCACGGGAAGCTGTCCTCGCGCGTGGACCAGGAGTGGGATGATTCTCCACATAATAAAAACAACGCGTTCGCCGCGGCGGACGGGGCAATGCTTCGCGAACCGGCAGATTTCTTCACAAACAAGGAAGCACAGAAGTACTATACACGGCGGAACCGGTATATCTCCGGACGCTGGGGCGGGTTCACCAACATCTTAGGGATAGAGCTTTGGAGCGAAGTTGACCTCGTGACCGAACACAGAAAATACTACGAGAACGGCATAAGTATTGAATGGCACGACAAAGCCGCGCGTAACCTCAAGAATATGTCACAGGGCAGACACCTGGTCACCACGCATACATGCAGCGACTACAACAAAACCTATGAACACAGAAAATTGTTCCAACTGGACTCCATAGACTACGTAGTCAGCGATGCGTACAGGAAAGACGACCCCATAATCGATCTCATGCGGGCGCATACCGAAACCTTGCGGGAACTCGGCAAACCGATGCTTATAACCGAATACGGCGGGACTCCGCAGGGAAACAACTTCGAGAATCTGGAGGCGGATCTGCACGCCGGAATATGGGCGTCATTCTTCCTGGAGCATGCCGGAACCCCTTTCCTGTGGTGGCACGACTTTATTCACAGGCTTGACAAGTACAGCCATTTCAAAGGGTTTTCGGCATTTATTGACGGCATAGACCTTCGTGGCAAAGAGTTTTCCAGGGCCGAACATACTGTATTCCGGCCGGACGGAAGTCCCGCGAAGAAATACAATTCTTTCTCGATCTCCTCCGCAAGAGAGACATACTTCTGGATATACGATTCCGCCTGTATGGTCGAGTACCCCCCGGACATGGAGGATATTTCTCCTGTAAAAGACCATTATCTCAAGCTGAACGATATCGCTCCGGGCACCTACCTTGCCGAATTCTACAATACGATAACAGGGGAGAAGACCCTGAACGCCCTGGTCTACTCAGACGGTAATGCAAAAATACCCTTGCCGCCATTCAAGGTCGACCTGGCTGTCAAAATGTTCTGGCAGGACTCCGGTCCCGGCGGTTTCGGAAGCGTAATCAGCGGAAAAAACCGGGATGTATCGGAAATTGACGATAAAAATCAACCATCGACCTCCGACGGAAGGAGCGAAAAGTGATAGCTTCGCGGATTCGCCAATGATGAATAGCTTGATACATATTAATAATCATCTTTTACACATCACGCGAGCCCGGCTGCCGGCGCTTATAATGCTGCTCGCCTGCCTTTCCAAAGGCATTTCCGCTCAGGAACCAGAATGGCATGAACCCGCCACGCGCTACCGCCTCGAGATGGCCCCGGAGAAATATGGGGAAATACTTTTCGCCGACCTCAGCGGGAAGATATTTCCGGCAAGACTTCAAAACAGCGTTTCCGTCTATTCGCAGACAGGTCGCGAAATACCGTACTATTTCTACGACACTTTCCAGCTTTTTACAGGTCCTGTTTCCGAGGACGACGGAAATGTCTTCGTTTATTTCGGGTTCCCGGAAAAAAGGGAATTCAGTACATGGATATCCGAGCTTGGTCCACCACCCGACAAAGACACTCTTAAACTCACCCTTGTCAAGGCCTGGATGGACAACCGATCCGAAAAGGAGGTCGAGGAATCCAGAAATTATATCCGGTACCTCATAGAAAAGTACAGAACGCGCAACCCGGCCGAAGAAGACCCCGCGGAAACAAACCGAGAAACACTTAAAGAAATAGAGAAAAAGATATCAGGGCTTCGTTCCCGCAAGGACAGTAAAAACGAACTCTCTCAGGCGGAAAAAGAGCTGAGAGCGCTCCAACAGGTAATAAAACGCGCAGAAACAAAGCATAAAAGAAACAAAACCGCGCGTTTCGACGATCACATGCAAAATTTCCTGGAGAACAGTATCGAAAAAGACAAGAAAAGCCTTCCCTCCTTCTTTGAGCGTCGACGCAGCCGTATCGGCAGAAAAGACGCGGAAGAAGTGAGACTTACCAGCAATCCCTTCAGCAAATACCGGAACTACGCAGCAAGGTTCAGCGGTAAAATACCGGTAAGGGAAAGCGGGGAATATGTGTTCGCTATAAATTCCAGACAGGGAAGCATGCTGAACGTAAACGGTGAAACCGTGGTTTCATGGCTGTACGGTCATCCGCCAAGCGAAACCTGGGAGAAAACCGGAAAGATAAGGCTTGAGGAAGGCATTCACGATTTCGCTTTTTATTATCAGACTTCCTCGGGAAACGGTTTCGCGGAGGCCGCGTGGAAAAAACCGGGGGACGACGATTTCCATCTGCTTGCAAAGGAGGATTTCTCCCCCGCATGGAGGGCGGACATCCTGCAGTGCGCGGATTATCAGGGCCGCAACTACCCCGTAGTTTCGTACAGGCAGCACGGATATTTCCTGCTGGAAGAAGAGAACAAAGCCGACTGGTACACTTGTAACGCCGTTATCGTTCCGGAAAAGGAAACATGTGTTTGGTCCTCAGACGGCACTGTCGTGTCCAGGGGCGAATTCGCGAGTTTCGCAAGGCCCGAAGATTCCGAAGGGGAACTTGTGCTTTCATCGAGCGACGGAGCTTTCGAAGATATGATTCTGGACCTGCCAGAAAAAAAACACTCGGACGAACATATCGACCCGAACCTGTACTTCAAGCTGTGGGCCCCTTCATTTATCTACGATGACGAAACTCTGGATCTGGATGTCGAGATGCGTTCCGGGCTCAGAGAGTCCTCAAAGATTCTGCTTAAAACAACTGTCAGTCGCAAAAATGAGCTTTTCAAGGATGCCTGTGAATGGATCGACATGAAGGGCCGGGAAGAGACCGGTGATACGATCCGCTTCGCTCCCCAGTATGTCCATAAAAGAAATATTCCCCTGGACGGATCGAAAATAGGGGACGCCCCCTTGAAATCAATTTTTTTATGATGCTCCCGCCGGTTATTTTCGGACGCGGCACACTGCGCTTTCTCCCTCTGGGCTTCTGCTCGGGAGTAGAAGAGACCGTGGACGGGCTTAAGGATGACAAGGGACGGAGAGTTGTTCCGATACTTCACAGACCCACACTCGCGGAAAAACGGACATGGTCGTTTTCCGATTCCCTGATGACAGAGGTCTCAAAGCCCAGAAAGCTGATGGTGATATCCGATGATTTCGGTGAAGGTGAAAAACAATTCAGCAAGCTGCTTGCAAAGACACTGGCCCAGAAGAATATGAACGTGGATTTCGTGAAGTGGGAACCGCATCACTTCGGATCAACTATGCGCGGAAGCATCGGTAAACTCGTCAAACGCATATCCGAAAGCAATGCCGATCGCGTTCTCATCATACCCAGTGTCCGGGACGCGCACGCAGGAATACCGCTGAGGACTCAGATACGCTCGATGGCGGCAATAGTCCAACTTGCCATGATGAACAAAAACACCCGGATGATACACCTGGCCACTCCTTTCCCCTCTCTCAACACCACCAGACGAATAGACGATATGGCCGGAGCCATCGGAAAACTGTGCCGGGAATACGGGATCGAAAAACTGGATATCAATAAATTCGTCCGAAACAGACCGGGCTGGCGCCTATCCTACAGATACGAAAAAGACAACGATGACCTGTACGAGAACCACCCGGTACATATGGTCGATGAGATTTGCCTTCAGGTCTTTAATCTCTTTTGAGCGACACTGTGGCAAGCACCGCGAACTCAAAATGAGGATGCAGGCGCGCTGCGATGCAGTGCGTCAGCCCGTATATTTCAGATATGTAGTTTGTCAAGTTTTCAGAAGGATACATTCA
>CAZGYO010000115.1:0-8108 GCA_964530455.1 uncultured Victivallales bacterium | reverse complement strand
GAAGAAGCAAACCTGCCGGGCGGTGACGGAGTCACGCTTTTGTACCTATGAACAATATGCAAAGAAAGATTTCGGCCATTGTCCTGTCTGCGGGATTCGGCACAAGGCTCCGCCCTCTTACCGAATATGTACCCAAGCCTCTTCTCCCGGCAGGAAACGCGACCCTGATCGAACAGATCATCGCTAAAATCAGGCTTATCGATTCCGCAAACAGGCCTATCCCCATAGCGGTCAACACCCACCATCTCGCTCGAGAACTTGAGTCCTTTCTGGCCCGAACCGACACACCGTCAATAAGCTTTTTCAGGGAAGAAATGATTCTGGGCACCGGGGGCCCGCTGGTAAACGCGAAAGAACTCCTTTGTGATTCCGACTGTTTCGTCCTCCATAATGGAGATATTCTCACAGATTTCGATCTCGATGCCCTCGTGCGAGAACACCTTGAATCCGGCAATTTGGCGACCCTGGCTGTTCTTGACGGACCCGAAAACGCGGTTTCGGTGTCGAAAGCCAAAAAGATCCTGGGATTCGACGGTCAAAGTGCCGTCAAATTCCCGGAATCACGACTGATGACATACGCAGGAGTCGCCGTCATTTCTCCGTCATTTTTTGATTTCCTGCCGGCAACGCCGCGTTTCTACTCGTTGATTGACGGATATGTGTCGATGCTGGAATCGCGCCCTGGCTCAGTAGCGGCTTACCGGATCGACAACGCTTACTGGAACGATCTCGGGTCTTTCGGAGCATATTTCAAGGCTGAAAAAGATATCAATGCCGCCAAACCGCGCCTGCCGCTCGATAAAGAACGCTTGCCGGGCAGGCTTTTCTGCGAAATCCGCAAACTGGATGAACAGGGGTCGAACCGCGAGTTCCGCAGAACGATCGTCAACGGTTGCTCCCGCATCCTTATGGTGTGCGGAAAAGACGATCCGGATTTCACGCAGTACATCGGGATCCGGAAACTCCTCTCGGAACTCGGAATGGCCGTGCCGGAAATATATAGCGTTTCACGGGAAACCGGAGCGGCCATGATCGAAGACCTCGGCGACCTCAGGCTGGATCGCGCCGCGGCTGACTGCAAGGATTCGGGGAAATTGAAGCGGGCCTACATTCGCGTCATAGACGAACTCGTCGAACTGCAGCTGAAGGCAGGCTGCTCGGCCAGAACGCCGCCGCTGATGGAATCTGGAATTATAAAACCTTTCGACGCGAAGACCATCCGCGACGAACACAGGTACTTCACGGAACAGCACCTCAAACGGCGTTGCGGACTTCGTCGTTCCCGCCTGGAACCGCTTGAGCCGGGATTTGAGTTTCTGGCAAAAGAACTTGCACGACAACCCCGGGCGTACATGCACCGGGATTTTCAGTCAAAAAACATTGTGCTTAAAAATGGCCGGCCGTATTTCGTCGATTTCCAGGACGCCAGGATTGGCCCCTTCTCCTACGACCCCATGTCGCTGTGCTTCGACCCGTACGTCGATATCCCCCTCGAACTCCGCCATGAATTTCGCGATTATTATCGGACAGCATGGAACCGGCATCCAGACTGCGCGCGCGAACTGGATTCCACGGAATTTGCGAAATTCGCGGTCTGCGGCGGAATACAGCGCCTTCTGCAGGTGCTCGGGGCCTTTACCTTTCTTTCGGCGGAAAAAGGGAAACCCGGGTTTCGCAGATACATTCCGGGCGCCGAATCTCTGCTCGCCGCGCTGCTGCGGGAATTCAGTTCAGTGTATGAAACCGACAAGCTGGACATTCTGCTTGACACAATGGAAAAGCACGGAAAAACCGTGTCCTGATTTGAAACCCGAGCCAAACTTGTCTAGTTTTGTTTCCCGGCGGACTGCCGCGGCTGCGCTCCCGGCGCGGTTCAGGAGGAGTTTTGAAACCGGCTTATAAAAACAAAACATAAAAAGGCGGACGAGATGAAATCGAAAAAGAAGTTCAACGTGGGAATTATAGGAACAGGAATGTGGGGGAAGATACATGTGGAATATTTCATGGAGGACCCGCGCTCGGAAGTCACATGGATAGTAGATAAAGCCCTTCCGCTTATGGAGAAGTTCAAAAAACGCTACAAGATCCCCAACGGTTCCGGCGACTACAGTGATATGCTCAAGGACGACGATCTTGACGCCGTGGTAATCGCGTCACCTCCATTCACCCACACGCCGATAGCCCTGGACGTGCTCAGGGCAGGAAAACATGTCTTTATCGAAAAACCGATGTCAATAAACCGGAGAGAGATGAACCGGCTACTGCGCGAGACCGAAAAACGCCCCGGCCAGGTCGCGCTTACAGGCGACTGCCGATATGCGCAGGTCCGGCCCCGATTCGATTTTGTAAGAGACTTTATCAGGAAGGGGAAACTCGGAAAGGTTTATTCCATCTACCACTGTGAACTGCAGCGGGGAACCTTCATCGAACATAATCCGCGCGGAGCCTGGGCAATGCGTAAAGACCTGGCCGGTGCGGGGCCATGTATTGACTGGGGAGTATATGACCTGGCGTTCCACCTGGGCGTGCTTGACGACAAGCCCGAACTGAAATCGGTAAAATCCCTGACAAAAAGCAATGTCCGCGACATGTCGCATTACGTGGAAAAAGCGGATATCGAACAGCACGCGATCGCGTTCATGGAGTTTACCGGAGGTCTTACGTACTACTACGAACGCGGCGCGGGAGTCCACTGCGAGGCGCAGAGCGAGACCAGGATAATAGGCACGAAGGGTGGCTTGCGCTTCAGTTTCCTGCCCTGGGACACCGAAGAGATCGAATACTTCTATGTGGACAAGGACAACAAGGGTAAACCGAGAAGCAGGACAGTCAAGGCCCGGAAATCCTCCGTTTTCCCGAACGACAACGTCCCGGTCGATAACCATTTCCTCAACTGCCTGCAGGGAAAGGAAAAACCGTTCACCCCGATCTCGCTCTCGGCCAAACACCTGGATATTATCTTCAAAATACTGAAGTGACGATTTTAGAGCCGGTTTCAAAACTCCGCGTGGCCACGGAGAGTTTTGAAATTGGCTCTTTAGATTTTTCACGCAAATGGGTTCGTGAAATAAGCGGGCCGGAAGCGGAAGACAAAAAATGAAAAGCCGCGGGATCAGAGCATTTGCAGTAGCGCTTCTGGCAGCCCTTTTAGGGTCGCTTCTGATTTTTTTCTCCGGAGCTCGGAACAGCGAAGAGCAAAACAAAGAGGTAAAGACCATGCAATACAATAAGCTGAGCCCGGAAGAGGAAGCAGTCATCGTCCACAAGGGGACGGAGGCTCCGTTCTCGGGAAAATATTATAAGCATAAAGAGCAGGGCGTCTACCTGTGCAGACGTTGCGGTACCCCGCTTTACCTTTCCAGCGACAAGTTTGATTCGGGTTGCGGCTGGCCGAGTTTCGACGACGAGATAGAAGGCGCGGTAAAGAAGCAGCCCGATGCCGACGGCAGGCGCACCGAAATAGTCTGTGCCAACTGCGACGGGCATCTCGGACACGTTTTTACCGGCGAGGGCTTGACCCCGAAAAACATCCGTCATTGCGTCAATTCTATATCGATGGACTTTGTAAAAACAAAAACCGCGTATTTTGCGGGCGGCTGTTTCTGGGGCGTGGAATACTTTTTCAAAAAGGCTCCCGGAACCCTTTATACCCGGGTCGGGTATATCGGCGGCGACAGGGAAGATCCGTCTTATGCCGAGGTGTGCTCCGGAAAAACGGGCCATGTCGAAGCTGTCGAGGTGGTCTATGACCCCGAAAAAACGAGTTTCGCGGAACTCGCAAAACTTTTCTTTGAAATACACGATCCCACGCAGGAAAACGGCCAGGGCCCCGATATCGGGTCGCAGTACCTCTCCGTAGTCTTTTACTCTGACGGGAAAGAAAAAAAAGCAGCCGAAAACCTGATCGGGGCTCTTGAGGAAAAAGGCCTCGACATTGCGACACGGCTTGAGGGGGCAAGCCGTTTCTGGCCAGCAGAGGACTACCACCAGGACTATTACGGGAAAAACGGGAAAAAACCGTACTGCCACAGATATCAGAAACGTTTTTGAGTTCGGATGCCTTCGCCGCGGCCGTGCGGCCACGGAGAGTTTTGAAATTTTCAACTGGGATTAAGCAGATTTCTTAAACTGCTCCTGAAGCAATATTTTTTTATGAAAGGAACTTCATTATGGGCAAAGCAGAATACAAGATCGGGATCATAGGCTGCGGGAAACGGGGAAGACTTCACATTCCGGGTTTGAAAGCCGAAAAAAGGGCGGAAGTTGTGGGCGTCGCGGATCTGAAAGAGGATGCCGCGCGGGAATGGATTTCCGAATACGGCAGCGATCTTCCGGTATACACTGACTACAGGCAAATGCTCGAGGAGGAGCGTCCGGACATCGTGGTGGCATGCCTGTGGACTCCGCTCCACCTGCCTGTTTTCCGTGACGTCGTTTCGGCCGGAGTGAAACTGTTCCACTCAGAAAAACCCATAGCACCGACCTGGGAAGAATGTCTCGAGATGAAACGACTTGCCGAGAAAAGCGCTTGCGGTCTCACCTTCTGTCACCAGCGCCGCTTCTGCAGCGGAAACCTGAAAGTCCGCGAACTTGTAAAAGAGGGTCTCCTGGGGAAAATCCTTCGGATGGACCTGTTTTCACCGCTCAACCTGCTCGACTGCGGCACGCATACGTTCGACCAGGCTATGTCGTTTATGGACGAATCGCCCGCAAAATGGGTGTTGTGCGCTGTCGACACACGGAATCCACGGGAATGTTTCGGCGTGTACGGTGAATCGATGTCGGGTGGCTTGATACTCTTCGAAAACGGTGTCAGAGCGAACTTTCAGGTGAACGGCCCCGACAACGACATGGGCACAGGCGTGCGGATTTACGGAGAGAAAGGCTTCTTCACGGTCCATTGGGACGGACAGGTCGCGGAAACGAGGATCTATGATGATCCCGGCTGGAGATTTCCGATTGACGGCAAAGATGAACAGGATCGGGTGATGAGCGCCGTCGTCCAGGATCTGGTTGATATCCTGGAACACGGAAAAGAGTCGGAACTCGATTACCGCAAAGCAATGCGCGCCGCTGAAATCATTTTCGCCTGCTACGAATCGGCCAGGTCGCGCAGGCGCGTCGATCTTCCCCTGACAGGCGTTGAAGACAATCCTTTTGAGAGCATGCTCGCGGAGCTTGCCAGACAAACAAGCGCCCCGGTCTTTTAATGAAATTTCCGGGCTAATACTTTTGTCAGCAACTCCTTGAATTCGGGAGCAATTTTGCGTGCCGTAGCGGCCGTCATAAGCTATATCCTTGATTGTGCCAGGCATAAAAAGTTTCTCCTACCCATAAACGCGTTCCAACGCGGCAGGCAAGCGCCGTCCCGGTTTCCAAATATGCGCATTAAAATTCAAAACAGATTGCAAACCCGCGTTACAGAAGACTATATTTAGAAAGTTAAATTTTTTCAGTCAAGTTTCAAGTTTCAACGAATTCACGAATTTGAGATCCTTCACAATGAACAGGCAAATATTTGAAGAACATATACGCTATATTCTGGATTACTGGACCGAAATGGTCGACTGGTCGGAAGGCGGCATCCACCACTACGTGCGCAGATTCAGCAAAGGCCCGCACCCCGGCCCCAAATCACTGCTGATAAACGCAAGGCAGATGTACAACTATTCCGTCGGCGCAGAAATGGGAATTTCCGGATCTTCAGAAATCGCCGAACACATCTATTCCGCACTCGACGGATTCTTCCGGGACAGATCCGGTTTCTACAAATCCTATTCCGTCGACTTATTTTGCACAAAGGAAAAGAGGTTCAGCGCTTACGACCAGTTGTATCTGGTTATAGGAATGGCGCGATATGCCTCTGTTCTAGGCGGGAAACGGGTACTGAGAAAAGCAGAAAGGCTGTTTCGCAGGATAGTCGACTGCTACGGTGACGGGCGGTATTCCGAACGCGGAATCTACGGTCAACTCGAACTGTCTTCCGGCAAACTTTCCAGCAAATCCGAAAACTGCTTTCTGCACCACTGTGAAGCCGTGGTAAACCTGCTTGAGGCGGGGGAACTGCTTCTTGACAAGAAAGAACTTGAAAAGCAGAAAAGGGAACTTGTACCCGTGCTGCAGGCGTCCGGGAAACTGCTGTCCGAGAAAATCTACAACAAGTCTCTGGGCCTGTTGAACGACTCCTTCAGCGAAGATATGCAGCCTTCCGAACGCCAGGAATACTCTGGTATAAACCCCGCGCACGGCCTGGAATGGATAGGTTTCCTGTACGAAGGGCAGCTTTTTTCCGGCATCAACCTGGCCTTCCTTAATAAAACCGGAAGGAAACTCGCCGCCGATACCTTCAGGATATGCATGGCGGATTCCGGCGCGTTTATGAATTCGTACTTCATCAAACCAAGGCGCTGCATCGAACTCGCGGATTTCTGGGGGCAGGCCGAAGCCGTGCTCGGCGCAATGTTCTGCCACAGCCTTTACGGGGGAAAATACCTGGAATACGCGGAGAAACTGCTGGATTTCTATCTGGAAAATTTCATCGACCACAAATACGGCGGGATTTTCTCGGTTGTCCATATAGACGGTTTCGCCGTCAGGTGCGAGAAGGGATACCACTTCAAATGCGACCACCACTCACTCAGAATGTGCGAGAAAATACTCAAATTTTTCGGGGATGAACTGGGTGATTCAGCGTAAGCGGGATATTTTGTCGTCCAGGTCCGCCGCAACTTCCGGCCATTGGTAACGCCGTACGGTGTTTTGTCCGCGACGAGGATCGCCGCTCCAGAGACCTCCTTTACTCAGCTGTCCGGAAGCCCATTCGATGCGCCTTGCCAGTGATTCCGGGGAGCCTTCATAGAAAAAATCGGGATTGTCACCTTTGGAAAAAACTTCGGGGTACGCGAGCCGTTCGGGCAGCATCGGAAATGCGCCGGCCGCCGCGGCTTCGACCATCGACACGCCGAAAAACTCGTGGTCGGCCGTCGAGACAGCTATATCGGCCTCAAGCAGGGCGTCGGTGTAGTCGCCGCGCTTTTCGCAAAACCCCCACCTGTCAATGTGTCCGGCAAAATCCTGTTTCGCTTTCCCGAAAAGCCTGGGCATTACCGATGGCGCCCCGCCGAGGACATCGAGGCGGAAATCGACACCTTTATTCTTGAGAAGCGAAAGCGCCTCGAAAAAAATGTCCGGGCGCTTGTCGGGCTCCCATCTCGCGCACCACAGGATTCTTATCGGGCCCGGTTTCCGCTTTTTCCTTTCTGGAAACGGATTTATCCCCTGGGGCATTACCCGACTTTTAGCGAGAATCATTTCGGGTACAGGTTCCGGCCGGAAATCAGGCAAGCTCCTGATAAACACCTTCAGGGCACCGGTAAAATCGTCTCTGTGAAATGCCGAGTTGAACCACACTTCGCTTGCGGCCGCGGCGCTCAGGATGTTCGAAAACACAAAATGGTGGTCGCGTTTGCTTTCTTCCCTGACGGGATATGTCAGCTGGTTTTCGTGAAAATACAGCACCGACGGAATTCCCGGGAGCTGAGGTGAGAGCCCGTACAGTTCGGCAAGGTTCAGCATGTCGGTCGCGAAAACCACATCCCAGCCGGACTCCGAAAGCCCCGCTATCTTTTCAGCGAATGTCATCGAACTGTGCCGCATACGCCATTTCCATTTCCGCGCGGGCAACGTCAGCAGTGTCCATTGGTGACGGCTGTGTTCGATCCATGAATCGATAAACGCCTTGTGGCTGCCCCCATAGTAGGGTTCCAGCCCGAGAATTCTCATTTTTCCGTCATTCATTGGGGCACTAGGACTTTTATGGCCGCGAACATCATCGGCTCATTTCTATTTCTCGCGCGGTTAATCGCTGTTTTTCAATTTTCATGAAATTTTCGGGCTAACATGCTTATTTATAATGAAATAAGCGACAACTTAACATGAAAATGGCGATGACGGAGGATACATTTCAAAAGCTTAATAACAAGCTTTCCACCTAAAAAAGCCATTGCACTAATTCATATTCGGCTTTGCCGAATCTGAATATGCACGGCAAAGCCGTGCTCGGGATCGCCGTGGCTTTGTGATGGTATGAATTTTTCCGTAGACAAGAA
>CAZGYO010000114.1:0-8128 GCA_964530455.1 uncultured Victivallales bacterium | reverse complement strand
GAACCCGGAGAGCTGCGAGCCGGTGCTGGTTGAAACGGACCCGCCCGCGAAATTTAAAAAATACCTGGCCAGGGAACGCAGAAGGTGGCTGAGGAATTCGGAATAATAGAGCCAATTTCAAAACTTTCCGTGGCCGCCTGCCTGTGCGTTCGCCCCGTTATTTCATGAAAAAAATACTTCTTGCCCATTTTTGCAATTTAACTGCTTCATTCAGGGTCAGAGCACCTTTACTCCGGCGTCCCGGAGAGTTTGCTTCCATTTTTCGACCTGCTCATCTTCGGGTGTTTCAGCTTTCAGGGTAGATTCCGGGTCGAATCCGAAACGTTCGAGTTTTCCTGCGCCGAGGCTGTGATAGGGCATCAGTTCAACCCCGTTGATCCCGGGCATTGCTTTTGCGATATCCGCAATAGCTTCAAAATGCTCTTCCCTGTCGTTGTGGCCTGGAATTATGGGGCAGCGCAGAACGATTTCAGCGTTCGCTTTATAGAGTTTTTTTAGGTTTTTGACGACGGTTTCGCGGGGCACACCGGTGAATTCGGCGTGTTTTTCCGGATCGGTTTCCTTGTAGTCGAACAGGAAGAGGTCCGTGTATTCGAGTATCCTTTCGAAATTTTTCCAGCTGGCGAATCCATTGGTCTCAATTGCCGTATGGACATCGTGATTTTTCGCTGCCATGAGCAGTTCAAGGGTAAATTCAGGCTGGTGCATGGGTTCACCTCCGGAGATAGTCATGCCGCCGCCGGATGTTTCATAGAAAGGCTTGTCTTTGAGTACTTCGTCTATAAGTTCATCGACTGTCGCGACGCGTCCGACTATCTCCAGTGCCTGAGCGTAGCATTCCTCTGCGCATTTCCCGCAGACAAGACACTTGTTACGATCCAGCAGGTGTTCTCCGTCGAGCATCTCGTGCGCGCCATGTTCGCAGATTCGCACGCAGAATCCGCACCCTATGCATTTTGCCGCGAGGAAAGAGAGGTGCTTTTCCGAGGATATGCTTTCCGGGTTATGACACCAGGGACATTTCATCGGGCACCCTTTAAGAAAAATGGTCGTTCGTATCCCCGGGCCGTCGTGTATGCTGAAACGCTGCACGTCGAAGATCAGGCCTGTTCTGCTGTTTTTTTTCATAAAAAGAACCGTGTAATGAATTAAGTTCCACCGTCAAATGAGACTGATAAAGAGCAAACCATAGACTCGCGTATTGACCTGGGCAAGCCGCGGGACTTGATTTTACCGATAAATCCGGTATGTATATCTTCCGACACTTAAACAAATGGATTTTCGCAGCAGTTTATGAAAGACGCGCAAGACCTGAAACCTATCGAAAGATTCACTTTCTGCCAGAAACTGTTCATCAGAACATGTCTCTACGGCGCTTTCGCCACCGGCGTGGCCGGAGTTTTTCTCGAGGACATTTATATCGGTTTTGCCTATCTGGCCTTTCTCGGGGTGACGGGACTTGTGGTGATGAACTGTTTCTGTTCCCATTGTCCGTATCCGTGTGATCACTCCACCTGTCTCGGCATGCCCCATTTCATCGTTTCAAAGTTTTTCCGTCACAAGGCGCATCCGCTTAAGCTGTATGAGAAGATCCTTTTTCTCCTGGTTTTGAGTGTGGCGATACTGTTTCCCCAGTACTGGCTTTTCCGGAGAAAAGCTCTTTTCTATCTGTACTGGGTGTTCTGTCTTCCGACATTCATCTTTTTCCCTCTTTACTTCTGCCGGCGATGTCTCAACGAAAACTGTCCGTTCAACCCGCGCCGCAGCGACTGACTTGCCCTGAAAACAAGGGAGAACCCCATGAAAGAAACATTAAAGAGGCCGAATATCATACTTGTGCTTACCGACGACCAGGGCTACTGGGCGATGGGGTGTGCCGGCAACGAGGAGATCAGAACCCCGAATCTGGATCGTCTGGCCTGCGAGGGAATACGGTTTGAGAACATGTTCTGCGTGAGCCCTGTATGCTCCGCGGCAAGGGCTTCGATCCTAACCGGTAATATTCCCTCCTGCCACGGAATACACGATTTTCTTTTATGGGGACGGGAACACGATTATCTGGCCGGCAAACCCGGGTACACCGAGTTTCTTGCGGAGTCCGGCTATCGGTGCGGTATCAGCGGTAAATGGCATATGGGCATGCCGGACACAAAACAGAAGGGGTACGGATACTGGAGGGTCCACACCGAAGGATACATTGACGGCGTCACTCATTTCGGGGACGGCAGGACGGAGGATGAGGGGGCATATTCCACTTGCAAAATCACGGAAGACGCGCTTTCTTTTATTCGGTCCGGTATCGGAGAGGATTCGCCTTACTACCTTACAGTGGCGTACAACGCGCCGCACAGTCCCTGGCGTCCGGAAGACCATCCGGCAGCTTCTTTCGAGGAATATTTCAGGAACTGTCCTTTTGAATCCGTGCCCGATCTTCCGAAAAGCCGTTATGATGCGGGTGTGACCGACTTCTTTTCTTCGCCTGAACGCAGAAGGGAAAAGCTCAGCGGATATTATGCCGCGATGACGGAGATGGATGCCGGCCTCGGTAAAATACTCGATCTTCTGGAGGAACTCGGGCAGAGTGAAGACACTCTGGTCATTTTTACCAGCGACAACGGCATGAACATGGGGCACCACGGGATCTGCGGAAAAGGCAACGGGACGCGCCCGCTAAACATGTTTGACACATCGGTAAGGGTTCCGGGAATAGTGTGGCGTCCGGGACACGTCCCCGAAGGACTGGTGGCCCGGCAACTCTACAGCCACTATGATTTCATGCCGACTGTTCTGGAGTACGCAGGTGTCCCCAATCCTGTCGCTGAAGAACGGCCGGGAAGGAGTTTCGCCGGCCTGCTTAAGGGATTACCGGAAAAGAATCGCGACTTTGCCGTGGTTTACGACGAATACGGATATACAAGGATGATAAGGACGGAAAAATGGAAATACGTGCACAGACACGGGGCGGACTATCCGTGCGAACTCTACGACCTGGAAGACGATCCGGGCGAGCTTCGCAACCTGGCTGGAACCGGCGGATATTCCGGTCAGGCCCTTTTGCTTAAGGGTAAACTTGAACAATGGTTCGCAAACTATGTTCTCGACGAGCTTGACGGGACAAAGCTGCCCGTTACGGGTTCAGGGCAGATGCGCCCGGCCCGGCACAGTGACGCTTTCGCGCAGGACTGGCCGGAAGAGTGGAAACATAAAAAACAGGGAGATGAAACTTGACGAACGGTGACGCAAAATATATATGGATCGACAAAGAAGGCCCTAAATACAATGAATATGTTCTTTTCAGAAAGGCATACGTTCTTGAGGGAGAGCCCTTAAGCGGAACATTAAACATCTTCGCGGATACCCGCTACAGATTACTGGTGAACGGTGTGACCGTCGGCCACGGCCCGGCAAGATTTTTCAAAT
This sequence comes from uncultured Victivallales bacterium, assembly GCA_964530455.1. GTDB lineage: Bacteria > Verrucomicrobiota > Lentisphaeria > Victivallales > CAZGYO01 > CAZGYO01. Next base: position 4,708 of record CAZGYO010000114.1, on the reverse strand, counting down.
CGCATCCTGAATACGATGTGCACGAGATATCCCGGCATCTGAGAAGAGGTGAGAATGTCATCGCGGTTACAGTGAACTCGTACCAGGGTTCATTTCATTCCGAAGCTTCAAGGGGCGGCTTGATCGCGTGGGGCCGTCTTCGGTCTGAAGATACCGACGCGCTCAAGATCGCAACTGACGAGTCCTGGAAGGTTCTCCGCTCGCCTATGCACGTTTCTGAAACGATGCGCCTTACATTTGCCCTGAACCAGGCGGAAGTATTCCATGCCGAGAGGGAGCCCCGCGGGTGGAGCCTGCACGGATTCGGGGACGATGAATGGGAGAGCGCGAGCGCATTGCCCGATCCCGGAAACTGGGGGGAGTTAAGGCCGCGTTCAATACCTTTACTTGACGAAAGCCCGATCGAATCCGGACTTGCCGGGCTGTTCAGAGCAAATTTTTTTGACGATATAAAAACATTCTCTTTCGCGATATGCGGGAATACGGGCGAGGGATTCCGTGCCGAACGGCGCGGTTACGCGTACACATATATATTTTCCAATACGGGCTGTGAAACAGAATTCTATATCAATTGGAACGCGGAAGTATATGTAAACGGAAGCCGCGCCCGGATGTTCGATGTCGCTTCACACGCGATGTGCAAGAAGTTCCCGGTGCTATTGAAAAAAGGCTGGAACCAGCTTTTTTTCGACTGCCGCGTCAGAAGCGATGTGCATCATGTGTTTGTGGGAATTCCGGAAAAATCAGGTTTGCGGATCAGCGCGGAAAAGGATGCTTCATCGGAACCCGCCTTCAATGTGACCGGGCTTTTTACACTGAAAGACGCCGGAGTTTTCGATCCGGCCGAACTGGCATCCGCTAACAGTATAGATTTTCAGGCGATTCCGCTCGACTGGAAAATATGCGCAAAAGCCGAAAACCCGCACCTGGAACATGTATGGAAAGAGTTTTCATCCGTAAACGGACTGGCGGATTTCTGCGCCCGCGACGTTGGGACCAGGGTGTATATCTACGATTTCGGGACAGAGCTCATCGGCAGAGCCTTTCTGGATATTGACGCCGAGCAGGGCGTGACGGTAGACGTCCTTTACTCCGAGAAACTCGAGAAAGGGCTCTCACCGCTGGACATATCCAACTTTTCGCCGATAGCCGACCGCTTCGTGTCCGGTGGCGGAGGTGAAAACTGGCAGGCTTTTCATCCCCGCGGATTCCGCTACCTCCAGATTATGGTTACCGGAGCGGACGACAAGTTTGAGCTGCGCAAGGTATTTGCGACACGCGCAAACTATCCGCACTTTCAGGAAGGCAGTTTTGCGTGTCCGGACAAGTTGCTTTCGCAAATATGGAAGATGGGCAGGGACACGCTCGATGCGTGTATGGAGGATGCGTACCTGGACTGCCCCACGCGGGAGCGCGGTCTATACAGCGGCGACCTTCTCGTACAGTTCCTGACCGATATGGCTGTTTTCGGCGATCCACGCCTGCAGAGGAGGTGCATCGACATATATCTCCAGGCACAGGGCGAGAACGGATTCGTGCCCGGCGGGGCGCACGGGCTTCCACCGGGGAGGCACGCGGACTATACCGCCATCCTTGTAATCTCTCTCTACGAATACTATGCGGCGACCGGTGACGCGGATTTTACGCAATACTGTATGCCGCGCATCAAAAAGCTGCTGAAGGCGCTACTGTCCCTCACCGACCCGCACACCGGTCTTGCCGACGGGACCGGATACAGTCCCTACATTGACCGCGGGCACACTCGGAAGGAAGGAGTGTCGTGCGCTCTGAACTGCTTTATCTATGGCGCCTTCGACAGCGCTTCCCGGCTCTGTTCGGCGATAGGCGACAGCGCCGCAAAAGAGGAATACGCAAGAACCGCTGAGCGTATAGCGGGTCTTGTGAACGAGTATTTCTTCGACAAAGAACAGGGGCTCTATTCCGACCTGCTTAAAAGCGATGATCCATCCCGTGAAGCTTCCGTGCAGGGGAATACACTGCCTCTTTATTTCGGGTTTAATCCTGCCGGAACGGAGAGGGAAATACTCGATTTTGTGGAAGAAAAGATAATGAACAACTTCCGGGTGCCCGACCCGGAAAATACCGGTCAACTCAACGTGAATGCCTACTTCTCGTTCTACGTGATGGAAATCCTTTTCAGAAACGGACGCGGTGAGCCGGCCCTGGATTTTGTGAGGAAATACTGGGGAAGGATGATCGAAAACGGCGCGTGGACCTGCTGGGAATTCTTTATAGACCTGAGGGGCGCGAGCAGATGCCATGCCTGGGCCGCATCTCCGACACTTCATATGAGCAGATACCTTCTGGGTCTGCGTTTCCCCGAACCCGGAAACCGTTCACGGGTACTTGTCGACCCAATTCCGTGCGGAATGGATTCCGCCCGCGGGGTCCATCCCCATCCGGAAGGTGAAATATTGATTTCATGGACCGCCGATTCTGCCGAGGGCATCTGCGTACAGTGCCGCGCTCCGGAAGCTGTTGAAATCCTCACCGGAGAGAATGTGACGAAAATTGACATTTCCAGGACTGAAAAATGAAGATCGTTGTTACGGACGCATACACCGCGAATCCCGGTGACATCAACTGGGCCCCTCTCGAAAAGCTCGGGGAACTAGAAGTCTGGGACAGAACCGCGCCTTCGAAGCGCCGTGACCGCTGCCGGGACGCGGATATAGTGCTCTCAAACAAGGTGATCATGGACCGGGAGACGATAAGCAGGCTCCCGAAACTCAAGTATATCGGCATCATGGCAACCGGATACAACACGGTGGACCTTGAATACGCCTCCGAACGCGGAATAGTTGTCACCAACGTGCCGGACTACTGCAGCAGTGCGGTCGCGCAGATGGTCTTCGCTCATATGATGGAACTTGCCAGAAGGACGGGACTGCACGACGAATCCGTCAGAAGAGGGGATTGGTCCCGATGCCCGGATTTCTGCTACTGGAAATCTCAGCAGATCGATTTTAGCGGCATGACCATGGGACTGGTCGGATTCGGGAACATCGGGCGTCGGGTAGCGAAAATCGCGCTTGCGATGGAAATGAAAGTCATTGCCTTCGTACCATCCCGGAAGCAGATGGACGGCGTTGATTTTTCGACGATTGAAGACGTTTTTAAAAAAAGCGACGTACTCAGCCTGCATTGCCCGCTCACCGAAAAAACCAGGAACATCGTGAACACTCACAGTTTGTCTAAAATGAAGAAAAACGCTTTTCTCATAAATACGGGGCGCGGCCCCCTGGTGAACGAAAAAGACCTTTCTGAAGCGCTTCGAAATGGAGTTATAGCCGGTGCCGGCCTTGATGTAATGGACAGCGAACCGCCGGACCAGGATAGCCCGCTTTTCGACGCGCCGAACTGTTTCATCACCCCGCATATCGCATGGGCTACAGTCGATTCGAGAAAGAAACTGATTGACGTCGCCGCGGATAACATACAGGCGTTTCTCAACGGGAATCCGGTGAATGTTGTGAACCGGTGAACGCAGAATGAAGAAAGCAGAGTTGCTCGAAAACCTGGAATCCCTGAAAATCGTGCCCGGAAGAAATTTCGGGCAGAACTTTCTCATCGACAAAGCTCTGCTCGATTTCATTTACCGCTGTTCCGGAGCCGGAGAGGGGGACCTGGTCTTTGAAATAGGCCCGGGATTCGGTGTGCTTACAAGAAAACTTCTCGATTCCGGAGCTGAAGTCATCGCTGTGGAAATTGATAAACGCATACACGAATATCTGGGAAAAAATATAGAATCCGGGGATTTTCGCTTGCTGCGAGCCGACGCCTGCCGTATAGACATCGATTCGCTTGTGCGCGGAGACCGCGAGTTCCGCTGCATTGCCAACCTTCCATATTCTATTACCAGCCCGTTTATCGCCCATGTAATGGACATGGAAAAGCTTCCCGTATCGATGCTGTTCATGCTGCAGAAGGAAACCGGGCTCCGTATTTCAGCGCGGCCGGGAACGAAAAGCTACAGCGCGCTGTCTGTCCTGGTGCAGAGCTGCTACGATGTCGAATATCTCAGAACCGTTCCACCGGACGTTTTCTTTCCCAAACCCAAAGTCGATTCGGCCATAATCAGGTTTTCCCGCAGAAACGCCTTTATCGATCGCGAGTCCCGCGTCCGACTGAGAAAACTGGTAAAAGCCGCATTCTCTCAGCGGCGCAAAATGATGAGAAAATCGCTCGTCCCCCTCTACGGCAAAGAAAGAACAATGTCCGCCATGTCCGCCGCACATATCCCCGCGGATATACGCGCGGAAAAAGTGCATGTCAAAGCATTTCTCCGCTTGGCCGAATATATTTCTGAAAGCGAATAACGCTGAAGCTCTGCCGACCGAGCTTGCGAGGGGCGGCCACGGAGAGTTTTTAAATTGGCTCTATGGTCTGTTTATTAACAGGTTAAAGCAAAATGAAAAACATTGAAACCCTATATTGTCAAATCATAGGCACGGCCCCAAGCCCCCGGAAACCGGTCGAATTTCCGCCACAGCGCGTCCCGAACCCTGATCATGAAGATTATCTCCATTTATCGATTGCAGTGAAAAATGAATAATATCCATAAAATAAGTCAAAAAAGTTGATTTGCAATCCCTTGAAAACAATATATCGTATCCCTATCGTTTCCGGAGGAGTCTACCCTTCGGAAGAATATCGACAATTGGGTTGAATAACTTGTTCACGCCGT
>CAZGYO010000113.1:0-8128 GCA_964530455.1 uncultured Victivallales bacterium | reverse complement strand
GACGGGAATGTCCGGCGGGGCCGTCAGTTTCCCGAAACCGCGTCTCACCTCGTCGGGGTCCCGCTGCTCGATCGGAATAAGGTCGCCCTGCGGTATATCTGGATCGATCGTCGAGTACGGTATACAGACGTAAAAGGGGATTTTGTGGTAGTCGGCAAGTACCGCGAGGCCATAGGTCCCTATCTTGTTCGCCGCGTCGCCGTTCGCCGCGACCCTGTCGGAACCGACTATCACGAAGTCGATCTTCCCCTCTTTCATGACCTGCGCGGCCATGTTGTCGCATATCGTGGTCACATCAACCCCCGAGCGCTGGAGTTCCCAGGCTGTCAGGCGCGACCCCTGCAGCAACGGCCTTGTCTCGTCTGAAAAGACGCGTGGTTCAAGGCCCTTTTCATGCGCCGCGTATATAGGTGATAGAGCAGTACCGTAATCCCCGGTAGCGAGCGCCCCGGCATTGCAATGTGTAAGGACGGTCGTGCCCCTGCTGAAAAGTGAGACTCCGTTTCTGCCTATAGCCCGGCACATCGAGATGTCCTCCTTGAGAATACCGAGGCCTTCGGTCACCAGAGCCTTCTTGATCTCCGCCACGGGCGATCCTGTTGCGGCATACTCCTTTGCTTTGGCAACCGATCTATGAAGCGCCCAGGACAAATTGACCGCGGTCGGACGGCTTCCACCGATGGTCTTCGCTTTCTTTTCAATCTCGCCTATGAAAGATTGAACTGAATCCGCATCGGAATACTGGCAGACGGCCGCAAGCCCCAGAGAGGCGGCGCATCCAATGGCCGGCGCACCCCTCACAACCAGGCGTTTGATGGCATCACGGAGATCCTCCGTACTGTCTATTTCGACGTAGACGAGTTTTTCGGGGAGTTCCGTCTGGTCGATCAGCCGGAGTTTCCCCGGGAGAAGTTCTTCAGCCGCTATTTCTTCGGTCTGCACGACCTTTCCGCTTCCGCATTTCCATGTTACCGGGTCAAGCATAATAAATTTCTATCCTAAATGTAGCAATCTTGTCTCTTTTTATAAGAGTTCGTTAAGTTCATATTTTCAATCAAAATCAAGCGGTATGATTCTTCCTGGCATAATCAATCCTTTCTCAATTCGTATCACACGATTTCCTCGACGATCCAGTTACGGTCGATCCAGAGACCGATGATCTCGAGTCCGGGGTATTGCCGGCGGAGAAACTCGACGGATCCCCTTATCTTCAGGATATGTTCGTCGTCTTCGGCCGGGTACCCGGCGCAGTCGTGGTGTCCTGCTACCGCGATTTGCGCGGAAGCGTGTGTTTTCACGGAGATATCGATTTTCTCGAGGATGGATTTGAGGGGGTCGTCTTCGATGTTCCCTTCTGCCAGGATTCTGTCCGGACCGGGTTCGGTTATGGAATCGACGTAATCGCAGCCGAACCTTTCGAGCAGAAAGTTTATTGCCGGCAACTGGACCCGGCCGTCCATACAGTTTATCAGCGTGCAGAACTGCATATATACCTCCTGTTGTTTATTATTCGTCCCGTTTCGGGGAAGAAATATGAAGCCAGAGGTTAACGCAGGTGGATTCACCTCCGGCGACCAGGTGATGGTCTTCGCCGGGTTCGCAGAGTATTATATCCCCGAGTTCCATCGCGTGTCTGGCACAGTCAATCTCCATAGCGGCCTTTCCCTGGAGTAGTACAAATGCCTCAAAATCCTCCTTATGCATATGTCTGCCCTGACCGTCGCATGATGGGCAGCTGCAAGCTTCATCGTGCGTGCGTTCTCCGGGTTTTCTGAAGGACAGACCACCTTTCGAAAGTTGTTTCCCGGGGACGATGCTGTCTATTATGCTGCTTTTGTCTTTCAGATCCAAATCAGGCAGTCTGAACCTTTTCATTGCTCAAGCTCCGTTGTTTTTTTCGCGGTCTGCTGCACCGTTTATTATTCTGGCCGCGGCGCATCCCGCTCCGAAACCGTTGTCGATATTCACGACGCTGATTCCGTTGGCGCAGCTGTTAAGCATGCCGAAAAGAGCGGTAAGGCCGTTTAAGGATGTACCGTATCCGACGCTGGTGGGCAGAGCTATAACGGGGCACGAGACGAGTCCGGCGACCACGCTCGGCAGCGCGCCTTCCATGCCGGCGGCAACGATTATCACGTCCGCATTTTTCAGCGCGTCCATCCGGCCTATGATTCTGTGCAATCCCGCCACCCCGACATCGTTCAGCATCCGCGTGCCGCAACCGCAGGCCTCGGCCGTGTACTTCGCTTCCAGGGCGACCGGCATATCCGAAGTGCCGGCGCAGACTAGCATTACGCGTCCTTTGAGTTCGGTATAGGGATCAGCGCGCATCAAAAATATCCGCGCTGTCTCGTCGAGTTCACCTTCAGGGAAGGATCCGCGAATTTCGCGAATGGCTTCCGGTGAAAGCCTTGTAGCCAGTACGGTATCTTGCTTCTTTATGATTTCGCCGATTATACCGAGAATCTGTTCCGGGGACTTTCCTTCTCCGTAGATGAACTCCGGAAACCCGCATCGGGACATCCGTGAATGGTCAACATGGGCAAAACCCATCTTGCCGTCCTCTTGAAACGAAGCAAGCTGCGCAACCGCCTGAAAAACGTCCAGATCTCCGTTTTTCAGGCTCTGCAAGAGTTCCGCAAGGTCTTTTTCAGTTTTCATAGTGGTATTGAATATATTAGCTTAGCCTGGGAATTCAACGCGTCGTTGACAACAGTGATTCCGCAAAGTCACGGAATCTGGCGTTGGCACTGATCTCGCGCCGTATGCTTATGGAGTCGACCGGATCGAGTTCGTGGAAGATGACAGTTTTCACTCCTGAAACCGCGGAGATGATTTCGGGATTATCCTTTTCAACCTCGCCGGGATTCACGGGATAGCGGTTGAGAACTATGCCTTCAACGGGTATTTTCCTTTTGCGTGCGGCCTCGACCGAAAGCAGAGAATGGTTTATTGTGCCGAGTCCGGCATCGGCAACAATCAGAAGCGTCGCGCCGAGTTCAAGGATCAGGTCGATTGTCAGAAAATCTTCCGTCAACGGGACAAGAAGCCCGCCCGCGCCTTCCACGAGAAGAAGGTCGGGCTCGTATTTTTCGCGAATCTCGCGGACGGATTGGACTATCTTCCCTGAATCGACCGCCGCCCCCTCGCGGCGCGCCGCCAGGTGCGGCGATGCGGGCAGTTGAAAGTCGTAGGGGTTGGAGAGGTGTCGGGGCAAATGCATTATTCCGGGCACAAGTTCATCAACCGCATCCAGGTCGGCGGGATATGACCCGGTCCCGGTCTGTACGGGCTTCATTACTGCTGTCCGGGCGCCGAAGTCCAATGCCGTGGCCGCCGTCGCGGCGGTGACCAGCGTCTTACCGACTTCCGTTCCCGTGCCTGATATAAACAATGTCCGCATATCAATCTCTGAATATCAACTCAACGTTATCAGCTTTTATCCAGCCTTCGATGCCTTTCGGGTTCTTCGTCCTGACCCACTTCGACCTGCGATCCAGAATCGAGAGCGTCTCGCCGCAGTGGTATCTGCTGTCTTTTTTCTCCGAACTTGAAGAAGGCAGTATATAGATGTCGCTGTGTTTTGAAACCACAAGCGCGCTGTTTGCCGCGTAGGAGCTGCGGCTCTGGGTTATACACGCGGTTATTCCGGCGGCAAAAAGCAGCAACGCCACGGGAATAGCGGCGACGCACAAGCGTTTCATCTTTTCAGCGAAAGCTATTGAGATAAATACCGCGCTGAATGCGAATGCGCTTATCAGCAACCATTCGTCGGGTCTGAGCCTGTCCCGGCACCAGCTTACAAGTTGCGCGGGCGAGTCTATCCTGCCGTGTTCGGAGAGCAGCAGTTGACGGCGCACAAAGTTGCAGTTTTCAAGTATGTCGGAATCTCCGGGCGCGATCCGCCTGGCTCTTTCGTAGTTCAGCAGCGCCATGCCCGGATCGCCATTTCTGTAGTGGCAGTTGCCGATATTGTACAGTATGGCGGGATCGGGGCGCGCGGGGTCGAGTTCTGAACGGTATATCTTTAGAGCCCTGTCGAAATCCTCGTTGTAGTACGCGTCCATCGCGTCCGGGGAGAGGGTGCCGGAAGCTGAAACCGAAAGCCCCGAAAGGAAGAGAACAGGAATCAGGATGACTGTCTGAAACCGTTTCAGCGCCTTGATAAGTTTTTCCCTGGACTCCGGAGCGCCGCCCGGGCGGCCGCTTGAAGGGAGATACGACGAGTCGGAAAACTCGGACAGAGAATCCGCGAGTTCGGGGTCTTCGAGTCTCGCGACGAGTTCCGGAAGGCTTGTTCCCGGGGGGGCGGAACTAAGGTCGTTAAGGTACGGCGCCACTTTTGAACTCACAGTTTCCTGGAGGTTCTCCGACTCTCTTACAGCACGTATAAGTTCCCTTTTCCTTTTCAGCGCTTCGCGCCTGCGTCGCTGTTCCGGATTGTTCTCGATCTCCCTGCGCCTTCTCAGGATAGAGGTGTAGACAACAAGTACGACGGGTCCGGACAGTGCCACGAGCAAGGCCAGCCACATGCCATGAGCATACACTGGCAGCGTGACAGACCCTGAAGCGTATTTTTTAAGGTCGAGGATATCGTCTGATTTCCTGTCGGCGCTTTTATCCGGTTCATTCCGGGACCGGGCCTTCACTGCGACTGCCGAGGCGGTGCCGTTCAGGCTCCGGGCTATGCTTATCTTCTTTTCCAGCTGAAACTTCCTGTACTTAGCCTCGGAAGGGGCAAATATGGAAAAAGACGTTGATATCTCGCGCTCACCTTCTTCTTCTGGAATCAGCACATAGCGGATTTTGGCCTGTTCCTGTTTTCCGGGTATGGCGGTTTTTTTTTCGGTGGTCGGCGGAAAGACGCGGAATCCCCGCAGTGAAATGTCCGGCACAACAAGGTTCTCCAGGTTCCCGTAACCGTTGATGTCCAGTACGAGTGAAAGCGGGTCCCCTGCCCTGAACCCGCCGCCTTCATCGTCAAGGCCCGCCGAGACGTTCCAGTTGCCTATAAGCCCGAGGAACTCGGAATCATCGGGTTCCGGCGGCAACGGCACGACCTCTATATCGGGCAGTTCCGTCCGGAAGACACGGTTCACGGTTTCGTATCGGCCGAAAGGGTCGCCGAAAAAGAAGTCGTCGTCGAAATCTTTCAGGGCATCCTCGAAAAAGAAGGAGTTTCCGGGACGCCGACTGTTCCGTCTCGGAATAAGTATATCGGTGGCAATTGAGACTTCAGCGTTTTCTATCTTTCCGGTCGAAAGCGGACGAAAGGCCGTCTTGAATATAAACACGTTCCACGTCTTTTTCTTATCTGTCACTGTCTTCTGTTCATAGGGCATGAAACGCGAGGCTTTCGGGTTTATCCTGTTGAATTTCCTGAACGCCACATTCTTGATCGAGACATCCGGCCAGGAAGGTTCTACCTTGATTCCTGGAACCGAGTAGAACCGTATTTCAAGCTGTATTTCTTCGCCCGCGTAGAACCTGCGCTTATCCGTCAGGAAAGCCGCCTCGAGAAATATCATGTCTGCGACGGCCGCCTTGCCCTTCCCGGATTCCACCTTGAACGGGTTCACCAGGCGCTTGACCTTTCCAACCTTCACTCTCAACGCGGGAAACTCTATCTCCCCATCCTTCAGCACCTCGAAGCTGTAGATCGCCGTGTAGACGCGCTTCGTCTCGAAGTTGACTATTTCGATATGCTCCGCGGTGCTTACCCCCTGCTTCCAGCGTATACCCTCGACTTCCGGCAGGTCCTTGATCTCCGGCATGCTGTCAGGGGACTTCAGCTTTATCCTTCCGGTCCCGCCGGCAACAAGCGGATTCGGCTCGATACTGACGTCCAGATCCGCCGCCAACACAGGAAAAACCACGAAAGCCAGTAAAAATGTCAGTATAAATCTTTGTAGCATCGCTCTAACCCGAATTAAGATTCGCTCTTCCCCTTCGCTTTATGAGCATTTGAATCATATACCAGATCACCAGTCTTTGTCAGGCATCCTGTTTTTACGCGCCCTGTTCCGGCGCTGTTTAAGCGCTTTTCTCAGAAGTTTTTCATTTTCGGCAATATCCCTCAGCAACGATTCCGCCTGATCGGGATCGAACTTCTCTCCTTTACCCTCGTCTTTTTCCTGTTTGTCTATATCGTCCCTTTTTTCCGGTTGACCCTTTTTATCTTTATCTGATTTTTCCTGTTTGTCAGCGGGACTTCCGAGTTTCTCGAGGGCTTTCCTGAGATGTTCGTCGGTTTTTTCCGGACGCCCTTTCATGTTCTGGTCACCGGCCTTTGCCAGTTCTTCCCCGGCCTCCTGCGCCTTCTTGTCGATATCGGCCCTCTTTTGTTTTTCAGCCTCTTTTTTCAGTTCGTCAAGCGACTTTTCCGCATTGCGAATCGAATCCCGGGTCTTTTCCGTCGACGACTCTCCCTTTTCCTGTTTCCTGTTCTCTTCCCTGGCTTTACCGATATCCTTTTTGGCCTTAGAAAGCTGCTGCCGGAGTTTTTCCCGCTCTTCGATTATCTCCCTGGCCTTTTCGCGGTCGGCAATCAGAGCCTGCTGGTTGGCGGCAATCTCAGGATTGGCTGCGAGCCGCATGGATTCCCTGTACATATCTTCAGCATAATTCAGAGTTTCAAGTGCCTGTTCGGGCTGCGTCTGTATTTCCTTTCTTGCCTTTTCGTGGATAATCACGCCGAAGTTCTGGTATGCTTTGGCCTTCAATGGCGGTTCAGGTTCGGGATCGTTCAGTACGGTCTTGTACGCGGAAGCGGCTTTCCCGTCTTCTTTTTTGTTTTGTGAAGAGACGCCGCGGTTATAGATTTCGAATGCTTCGAGTCCTTCAAAAGTTTTTTCCGCGGGTTCCGGGCCTTTGTCATCTGTCATTTCAGTCCCGGGTTCCTCCGCCCCAAGTGAAAGTGAGACGCAGATTATAAAAACGGCCAGCGCGGCCGCGGCCCGCCGTTCGTTCAGTCCCAGCCTGACAAAAAGCAGGACAATCCCCAGGAACAGCGGTATTGGGAATCTTTCTATCGGCCTGGTCCGGTTTCCGGACGAGTATTTCTTCGGCATTATATCTGAAATACCTTCCAGGACGAGACCAAGCCCGGGGCCCACGGAGGTCGAACGCACATAGAGCCCGTCAACCTGGACTGCAAGGTCCCGCAGCGACTTCTCGTTGAGCGGACTTTTAACAAGTTTCCCTTCCCCGTCCCTGAGAAAGCTTTCCTGACCGTCTTTTCCGGTAATCACGACAAGCCCGGGCGAGGAAGGATCGCCGATTCCCACAATTACAAGACTGACAGACTTCTCTTTCAGAGACTTCGCCGCTTTCGCGGCATCGCCCTCAAGCTGGTCGCCGTCCGTCAGCAGAACTATTCCCCGGTGCGCCCCCTCGGCCCCCTCAAATGCTTCATAGGCCTTTTCAAGCGCGTTCTCGATGTTCGTGCCACCCACGGGGATCGACTCCGTGTCCAGGGCGTCGATGATGGAAAAAAGGCTTGTCCGGTCAGGAGTGAGAGGGCATTCCATGAAAGCGGCGCCGGCAAAGGCCAGAACCCCGAAACGGTCGCCCGGACTCTCTTCGATTATCTTTCTCAGAATCCACTTAGCATGGTCCAGCCGTGAAGGTTTAATATCTCTTGAAAGCATGCTCTTCGACACGTCGACAACAAAAATAACGTCCCTGCCTCGGGAACTGATCGGAAGAAGCTTTTTCCCCCAGTGCGGACGCGCAGCCGCAAGCAGAAGAAACGCGAAAGCCGCGATCAGAAGCGTGTTTCTGAGTATTCTTTTACTGACGGAGAGTGTGGAGCACCCCTTTGCTGACATTCCCCGTTCGCCGAGGCAAAGCCTGACACGCTTCGCGCGTATCCGGGCGGCCGCCCATATCAGGAGCAGCAGCGCTGGAAATAACCACAGGCCGTGAAAAAGAATGTTTCTTTCAAGAAAATCCATACGCTCCTTAACAAATCCTCCATTGATCCCTGCATACAAATCTATAAAGACCGTTTCAGTGCAAAATATGTTCCAGAGCCAATTTCAAAACTCTCCGTGACCGCCTGCCATTTCGGACGCGAGGCCACGCCTGACTGCGAGCGTAGTCGCTCAGGCAGGCCGATGCGGGAGCG
>CAZGYO010000112.1:0-8131 GCA_964530455.1 uncultured Victivallales bacterium | reverse complement strand
ATCCAGTTTTCGATATCGTTTTTCTGTTTCTCGAGTTTCTTTTTTTCGGCATTGCCATTGACATCTCCGGCCAGGGGCATGAAGATGGTTCCCGCGTCTGTCACAATCGACGGCGCCGCTCCGTCGGGCACGTAGTCCATATTGATTTCTACTTCCTCGGCCCGTAGCAGAGCTTTAATTGAGGCGAGTTCCTCGCGAAAAAACTCCATGCAGGTCTCGCCGACCGGCTTCACTGAATAGTTTATTTTTTTAGACGGTGGAATGTTGTAGCTTGACCGCAGGTTTCTGCCGGCACGCACAAGTTCGAATTTGGACTCGACCGCCGAGACAAGTTCCCTGTCTATTCCGAAGCGGTTACGTTCGGAGTCGCCCATCGGATTGGGATAAGGGGAATTCATTATGCTCTCCTCCTCAGCGAGGAAACCGAGCTGGTGGGCGATTTCCTCGGTTATGAATGGCATGAACGGATGCAGCAGGCAGAGGATTCCGTAGAGCGTATAGTCGAGTATGCGTAGAATATTGCTCTTGACACCGCCACCTTCGCACAGGCCCTGCTTGGCGCTTTCCACATACCAGTCGCAGAACTCGTTCCAGACGAATTCGTAGATGTCATGCGCGGCTTCATGGAAGCGGAAATTCTCAAGTGAAGCGCAGACGTTCTCCGAGATGGCGTCAAGTCTGCCCAGTATCCAGCGGTCATCGCCCCTGAGCAGTTCCGGGTCAATCCCCGAGATGTCGGCGAAATCAGCCGAGACACCGCCCTGCATCTTTCTGTATCTGGAAGCGTTCCAGAGCTTGTTGGCGAAATTCCTGCCGATCTCGCACTTCTCGTTGCTGTACCTTATATCCTGTCCTATCGGCGCAATGTAGATGATCGAAAATCGCAGGGCGTCCGCGCCGTATGTCTTTATCACGTCCAGCGGGTCGGGCGAGTTGCCGAGCGACTTGCTCAGTTTGCGTCCCTGTTCATCACGTATTATGCTGGTAAAATAGACGTTTCTGAAAGGTATTTCGCCTTTAAACTCGCAACCGGCCATTATCATTCTGGCGACCCAGAAAAAGATAATGTCGGGGCCGGTCACCAGGTCGTTCGTAGGGTAGAAGAACTCCTGTTCGCGAGTCTCTTCCGGCCAGCCCATTATAGAAAACGGCCAGAGCCAGGAGCTGAACCAGGTGTCCAGCACGTCCTCGTCCTGTACCCATCCAGTTCCGGAAGGCGCTTCCCTGCCAACATGTATCTCGCCGTTTTCGCCATACCATGCCGGTATCCGGTGCCCCCACCAGATCTGCCTGCTTATGCACCAGTCCCTGATGTTTTCCATCCAGTGAAAATAGGTCTTGGTCCAGCGCTCCGGATAAAACTTGATATCGCCGTTTTTGACAGCCTCTATTGCCGGCCTGGCCAGTTCCTTCATATCGACGAACCACTGTTCGCTGACAACTGGTTCTATCGGGACGTCGCCGCGCTCTGAATAGCCTACGCTGTGTATGTGGTCTTCTGTGCGGATCATCAATCCGGCCTCATCGAGAATCCCGAGGATTTTTTCACGGCATTCAAACCTGTCAAGTCCTACAAACTCCTCGCCCGCCGCGGCGTTCATTGTTGCGTCCGGGTTCATCACATTGATAAAATCGAGTTTGTGCCGGAGCCCCACCTCAAAGTCATTAGGGTCGTGCGCAGGGGTGATCTTCACGCAACCGGTTCCGAATTCGGGGTCCGCATGTTCATCGGCTATTATCGGGATCTTTCTTCCGGTAAGCGGCAGGTCAACGGTTCCGCCGACCATAGCGTTATATCTCTCATCTTCGGGATGCACCGCCACGGCGGTGTCACCGAGCATTGTCTCGGGGCGCGTTGTCGCTATCTCCAGGTGCCCGGAGCCGTCGCTCAAGGGATATTTGAAGTGATAGAAATATCCGTGGACCTCCCGGTAGATCACTTCCTCGTCCGACAGTGCGGTGCGTGAGACGGGGCACCAGTTTATCATCCGCCTTCCCTTGTATATGTACCCCTTGTCATAAAGGCGTACGAACACTTCCTTGACCGCATCACTTAAGCCCTCGTCCATGGTGAATCTCTCGCGGTTCCAGTCACAGGACGCGCCCAGTTTACGCAACTGCCTTATGATTGTCCCCCCATACTGTTCCTTCCAGCGCCAGACTCTCTTAATGAACTCTTCGCGCCCAAGATCGTCCCTGCATACGTCCTCCTCCTCCCTGAGAAAACGTTCGACCTTGCTTTCCGTGGCTATACCCGCGTGGTCCGTGCCCGGAAACCAGCAGGCTTCATAGCCCTGCATGCGCCGCCAGCGGACAAGAATGTCCTGCAGGGAGTTGTTGAGGACATGGCCCAAGGTCAGGATACCCGTCACGTTCGGGGGAGGAATAGCTATGGAATAAGGCTCCCTGCCGGAGTCCGGATCAGCGCTGAAAAGACCTTCCGTTTCCCAAAAGGCATAAAGCCTGTCCTCTACGTTGCCGAACTCGTAGGCGCTCGGCATTGTGTCAGTCTTCTGCTTCATCTGGTTTGGGGACCTGCTATGAACGGCGCTTTTCCCTGACCCGTGCGGCTTTACCGACCCTGTCACGCAGGTAGTAAAGCTTGGAACGGCGGACACGGCCCTCGCGCTCGACCTCTATTTTAGCGATCCTCGGCGAATTCAGTGGAAAGGTACGTTCCGTGCCCTGCCCGAAGGCAACGCGGCGGACGGTGAACATAGAGTTTATTCCACCTTTCTTGCGGGCAATGACCGTTCCCGTGAAGACCTGTATTCTTTCGGTCGAACCTTCAACGACGCGCACATGCACGCGGACGGTGTCGCCCGTCTTGAAGTCCGGCAGATCGTCTCTGCAGTGCTCCTTGTTGATCTTATCCATGATGTTCATCTGTCATATCCTCCATTTTCGTCGCCGTCAAAAAGGTCCGGCCTTCGTTTCCTGGTCCTTTCATCGGCTTTTTTTTCTCTCCATTTCCTGATTTTTTCGTGGTTGCCGGAAAGCAGCACTTCCGGCACCTTCATCCCGCGGTATTCTTCGGGACGCGTATACTGCGGATATTCGAGCCTGTTTTCCGAAAAGGATTCGGAAAACCCTGATTCCCGGCATCCCAGTACACCGTCAAGCAACCTGGCGACGGCATCTATCACGACCATCACCGGAAGGTTGCCGCTGGTCAGCACATAGTCGCCGATCGATATCTCGCGATCCGCGAGTCCCGTCCGTATCCTCTCATCGACCCCTTCGTAGTGGCCGCAGAGAAATATTATATGCTTCTCGCGGGACAGGTCGAGCGCGAGCGCGTGGTCGAAGCGCTCGCCCTGCGGGCTCGGGAGGACTACAAGAGAGTCTTCCGTGCGCAACTCGTCCACTGCTTCGAAAAAGGGTTCCGGCTTCATCAGCATGCCGGGACCGCCGCCGTACGGCTTGTCGTCCACCGTCCCGCGCCGGTCGCCCGTGAACTTTCTCAGATCGACCGTGTTGATCTCAATGAGCTTCTTTTCGCACGCCCGTTTAACGATGCTTTCGGAAAACGGGCCGAAAAATATATCAGGGAAAATAGTGACTATATCGAAACGCAATTCAGTCGATCACCTCAACGGCCGTTCTCCGGCCCTCGCGCCCCGCGGCGGAACTCACCAGAGCCCTGATGGCCATGATTGTTTTTCCGTTCTTCCCGATGACCTTTCCAATATCGCTTTTTTCGCAGTGTATCTTTATCACGCCTCCCTCTTCATCCTTTTCCTTCTCGATCCGAACCTTCTCAGGGCTGTCGACAAGCGCTCTGACCACGTAGTCGACGAAGTTCTCGATATCTTTGGATCCCCTGGAAGTCTCTTTCGCGCCGGATCCGCCTTTGTCTTCATCGGACCGACCGAAAATAGATAAGATTTTATTGATCATTTTTAGCTCCCGTGTTTCAGTTCTTCATTGGCCGGGGCGTGAAAGGCTTATTCTTTTCCGCCTTCTTTCTTCTCTTCGCCGCCCCCGTCGCCGGATTCATCCGCGGATGCCTCTTCCGCCTTCTCAAGCTCTTTCTTTTCCTCCGAAGGGGCATCCGGCGTCTTGGCTTCTGCGGTTTTGTCTTCTTCCTTCTTCTCCCCGGGCTTGTCTTCGGCCTTCTCCACGGATTTCTCCTCTTCGCCGGCATCGGCCTCGCCGATTTCAGCGGCAGGCTCGTCGGATGCTTTTTCAGCTTCGGGTTTTTCCCCGCCGGACGCCTCCGCTTCGGCTTTCTTTGCCGCTGCCTTTTCGGCAGCCTCCGCTTCAGTCTTGGCCTTTGCTTCGGCCTCCGCTTTCGCCTTGGCTTCCTCTTCAGCCTTCTTCTTTGCCTCTTCTTCTTCGCGTATCCTCTTTTCCCTGGCCTCCAGACGCTTTTTGCCCGCTTCCGGGTTCCGTGCCCTCTCTACAATTCCCAGTACCGTGGGAGTCGGTTGCGCGCCTACGCCCAGCCAATATTCAAATCGCTCCAGATCGATGGTTTCTTTCTTTTCAACCGGATCGTAGAAGCCGATGTGCTCTATTGCGCGCCCGTCGCGGGTCGCGCGCTTGTCCGTCACGACAACGCGGAAACAGGCGCGATTGCGCTTTCCGGTTCGCTTCATTCTTATCCTTACAGACATTAAAAACCTCTTTTCCTCTTGAGTGCGGTAAATATAGTATCTTCAATCCATTTTTTCATACAGGGCGCATACTATAATGGCCTTTGCAAAGTCTGCAACCTGAAAAAGAGAAAGAGTCGGGGAAATTTATTTTTTCGGAATGTAAAGGACCTGTCCTATGCGTATGAGGTCGCTTTCAAGCCTGTTCGCGCGCTTTATCTCGCTGACAGACACGCCATAGGCCTTTGCGATTGTGCTTAAAGTCGCTCCGGGCTCCACCTTGTATTCGTAGTATTCTCCGCCGGAAGGCGGGCCCGGGGAACCGGAGGAGCCGCCTCCGGAGCTTCTGCCATAGGTCTTTATCATTCCCGCGGTCTCACGCGCCACCTCTTTCAGAAGTTTGTCATAGTCAGACTGACGCGCCTTCTTTTCAGCGTCAAGCGCGCCGTTAAGTTTGTTTATCCGTTCACTCAGCAACTGGTTCTGCCTGCTGATCTCCGGCATCTTCCGGGTAAGCCGGTTCAAGTTTTCCACTAGCTGCGCGTTATTGTTTTCGAGTTGGCGTACCCTTGCCGAAAGCCGGTTCAACTGTTCTTCCTGCAGGCGGGCGCTCTCATAGGCTCTGACATTCCTCTCCCGGGACGACCTGTTTGCCGTCTCGCAGCCGCCCGATATAAAGAGCAGCAGCAAGCCTAAAACAGCAGGTATTATGTTTTTCATTGTCATATACTCCATATTCCCGGCTTGACGGGGATTGAATTTTCCGGTTTTTCGGCTATTCCTATAATAACACGAGCCAATTTCAAACTTTCCGTGGCCGCACCGTCTGCCGCGCCTGCGCTACCAACGCGGTTCACGCGGAGTTTTGAAACCGGCTCATACAATAAAGGTGCGCAAATTTTTTCAGGTCGGGCCGAGCTCCGTAATTATAAGCCCGCTTTAAGAGGCATTCAATGCCGCGGCGGCAAAAGTCGGCGATTTTGTCCGGAACCATGCCCTGGGTCACCGGCCTGCTCACAATTTATGGAGTTTTTGTATGAGACGACTTTTCGGAACCGACGGAATAAGAGGGAAAGCCAACACATATCCTATAACACCGGAAATCGCGTTGCAGGTCGGCAAGGCCGCGGCGCATGCCTTCGGCGCGAAGGGGCACGGTTCGGCCAGGGCGGTGATAGGGAAGGACACCAGGCTTTCCGGCTACATGATAGAGGCTGCGATAACAAGCGGTCTGGTAAGCATGGGCATGGACGTGTTTTCGGTGGGGCCGATGCCGACGCCGGCGGTGGCTCACCTGACCAAATCGATAGGCGCCAACCTCGGGGTGATGATAACAGCATCGCACAATCCGTCGGACGACAACGGGATTAAGCTCTTCAACGCGGACGGCTACAAGCTTCCCGACGAAATTGAACTTGACATAGAACAGCACATTCTCAAAGGGGAGATCAACTCCGAGCACATCAGCACGGAACTGATAGGCAAGGCGTACAGGATAGACGATGCCAGGGGCCGTTACATAGAGTTTGCCAAAAGCTCGATCCGCAACCACAGCCTTAAAGGCCTGAAGATCGTTCTTGACTGCGCAAACGGCGCGGGATACTGGATAGCGCCCATAATATTACGCGAACTCGGCGCTGAAGTTGTTGTGATCGGCGCGAAACCCGACGGATACAATATCAACATGAACTGCGGAGCTACCTGCCCCGAAACACTTGCTGGACTGGTCAGGGAGAACGGCGCGGATGCCGGTATCGCTCTGGACGGCGATGCCGACAGGGTCATTTTCTGCGATGAAAACGGAGACATAGTGAACGGGGATCGTATCATCGCTATATGCGCTATCGACTACAAAAACAAGGGTCTTCTCAAAAAAAACACGGTCGCCGTGACCACCATGACCAATATGGGATTCCACAGCGCCATGGAAAAGCACGGGATCGAAGTCGAGACCACCGATGTGGGCGACCGGTACATCATAGAGAGGATGAGGGAAAAAGGATTAAATATCGGCGGTGAGCAGTCAGGGCATATCGTGTTCATGGACTACGCGACCACGGGCGACGGAATAATCACCGCCCTGCATGTGTTGAGACTCCTCGCCGAAAAGAACTGCCCGCTTTCGGAAATTGCCTCGTGCATGGAAGAATATCCGCAGAGGATCACCAGCCTGGACGTGGAGGAAAAGGTTCCCGTTGAGAAGGTCCCCGAGCTTGACAAGGCAATGAAAGAGTGTGCCGACTGCCTTGACGGGAGAGGGCGGGTGATCCTTCGGTATTCGGGGACGGAGAACAAGATACGGATTCTGGTGGAGGCGCAGGAGGAGGAGGAAATGCTTTCGTGGACTGAAAAACTTTCAAAAATCATTCAAAGCGAGCTCTGAGCATGAAAATAGAATTTTTCCGTCCGGAACACGAAATACTCCTGGAACCCCTTTCCTGCACGATGGATCTTGCGGACATGCCGGTCGGGGCTTCCAGTTTCCGCGCCGCACGCGGGGCACGGCTGTCGAAATGTATCGAAAAAGATAGTTCGAAGACCCTGCGTCTTGCGGAAAACCTCTGGCCGTCAGCCGAACTTGTTTCCGCAATTCTCGACGCGGGCGGGGATATTATTCTGTGTTCCGGCGGTGAAATACTGGGCTGGGTTTCGGATTCGCCGGAGAAACCGGTTCCCGGCGACGACGGATTCGCGGAGATAGAACTCGACGCGGACAGCCTGGCGGTAAAGTATCCCTGGGATCTTCTCAAGGTGAACCGGGACATCGTATCGGGCCTTTCGGAAACCGAAGTTCTGGGCGAGAAAAGAGAAAATGTGTCCATAGACGGCAATGTGAAGATCGGACAGGGAACGGTGCTGTTGCCGGGAGTATACATTGAGGGCAACTTTATTGCAGGTGAAAACTGCAAGATCGGCCCGAACTGCTATATAAGGCCGAATACGGCCGTCGGCGACAACTGCCATATAGGACAGGCCGTGGAACTGAAAAACTCTATAATAATGGACGATGTCAATATCGGGCACCTGAGTTATGTGGGAGACTCCATAATCGCGCACGGAGCCAATCTCGGCGCGGGGACGATCACGGCAAACCTCAGGCACGACAACGCGAATCAGAGGTCGACAGCCGGAACCCGGCTTGTAGATACCGGCCTGCGGAAACTGGGAGCGATAATCGGGTCTGGTGTCCACACCGGAATAAATACCAGCTTCTATCCCGGAAGAAAAATGTGGCCCGAAACCATCACGGAACCCGGAGCCGTCATAAAAAAAGATGTGCTTCCACTAAATCATTAAGCGGGTTCCGAATCTGTCTTCTGCGCCGGGAGCCACGCCGATGCGGGAGCGGGCATACCTGCCTGGTCTGTCCCGACTGCCACGGCGTGGCATTCGCGCCAAAAGAGCCTGCCGCCCAAAGGGTTGGGGCGGAGGCACAGCATGCGCCACGGTGAAATGGCGGGCACAGACCGTTGATGGTATGCACCAGCCATTTCACCGCACCGTCTGCCGCGCCTGCGCTACCAACGCGGTTC
>CAZGYO010000111.1:5498-8144 GCA_964530455.1 uncultured Victivallales bacterium | reverse complement strand
CTCGCATCCAAAATGGCAGGCCGCGCGGCCACGGAGAGTTTTGAAATTGGCTCTGAATAAATCCTCGGTACGCCGCGGCAACTGCTTTTTTAAATTTAAAGCATATAGCGTGCCAATTATTGTTTTTACCCTGATTTCCAGAGCTTTGCACATTTCACAGGTTGTGAAAAAAATGCACAATGTGCAAATCTTTCGTAAAAGAGGCCGGCTCAAAAGTCAGCAGGGTGTCCGACTTTGAGAAAGCCCGAATTCAACGCCTGCTGAACCTGAGCCGCATATTTCATGAAAAATTTAAAAATCAGGATTTTTCCCCGGTGGAAATTGCATTATACCTGCTAATCAACTAATATCATTCAGGATCATAGATATTGTTTGAATGGCGCACGATGAAAGCCCGACAGCTCCTGGCATTCTCCTGTTTTTTGCTGTCATCAACTGTCTGTGCCCGCCATAATGACTGAGAGGTAGGCTTTATAATATGTGGCTGCCGCAGAAAAGATACCTGCTGCCGGGACTGCTTGTCACCGGGCTTTTCTTCTTTCTCACCCTGTGGGTGACCTACGAGTTTTTGCATGCATATTCGATACGCCTTAAAGAGGAGCGCCGAAGCTCCGTGGCAGTGTCCAGGGTGCTTGAACAGGTTTTCTTTTTGGGTTTGCTCGACGAGAGAACCGGGCATGAATTTCTGGAAAACATCATAAGCTCGACCGATCTGGTCTACATACAACTGAACTTCGGCGACGGAAGAAGCATCTCCGCGGGGGCAAATCCGGTCAACCACAAAAGTTTCGCCGTGGGCGTGGAAGACCAGATTCGCCAGGGAGATTACTACGCCTACTGGACGCGCTACGGCAATCTCAAAAGCGGCAAGATAATAACCGTGGCCGACACCACCGCGTACTACAGGGACATGGAACTCAGGACGGAGCTTTTCCTCACAATACTGCTGCTGGGATGCGGAGTCATCTTCGTCGCGATCTTCGCGTGGTCTTTTCTTGTAAGCAATATCAATTTAAAACTGCAGCTGAAAAGCGCGAAAGCCCGTGAAGAACAGGCGGAGGAACTCAGCCTGGCTGCGACCGGGCTGGCGCATGAGACGAAAAATCCCCTGGGTCTTATACGCGGGATAGCCCAGCAGATATCCAGGAATCCCGAGCTGCCTTCGGGGATACGCGCCAAAGCCGACGACATAATGGAACAGGCGGACGTTACGTCCGCGCGTCTGGGCGATTTTCTGTGCTACGCGAGGCTACCGGAACCGGATTTCAAAGCTGTGAACCTTCCTCAACATGTTGTGAAGATACTCTCCATACTTGAGGACGACTGCAGGCAGAGAAAGATCGAACTAGTCTCGAATGTGGAGAATATTACGGTGTCGGCCGACCCCGATGTACTCTCGCAGATAATGATGAACCTCGTACTTAACAGCATAAATTCCATGGAAGACGGCGGCAGGATACGAGTCAGCGCGTACGCAGGCGGAAACAGGGAAGCCGCTATTACGGTCGAAGACAACGGCCCGGGTATTCCTGAGGAGATGCTTCCGAAAATATTCAAACCGTACTTTACTGAAAATGTCGGCGGATACGGCATAGGACTGGCTATTGTGAAAAAACTGGTGGACAACTCTGGCTGGAGCATTATTATAGCTTCTGAACCCGGCGAGGGGACCAGTGTCACACTTAAGAATATCGACATGATGCGGAAAGAAGAAGATGTCTGAAAAACTCCTGATAGTAGATGACGATTCACGGCACCGCAGCCTGTACACGGAACTTCTCCGGGAACTCGGGCTGGGAACCGAGGAGGCCGGCTCTGCCGAGCAGGCGATTGAAATGATCGAGCGAAGCGAACCTGTCATGATCATAAGCGATGTCAGAATGCCGGGCATGGACGGAATTAAACTGCTGCGCGAGGTCAGGAAACGCAACTGCGAGGTGCCGTTTCTGCTGGTGACGGCTTTCCCGGATGTGAAAAGCGCCGTGAGCGCGCTCAAGCTGGGCGCGGTCGACTACCTGGAGAAACCCGTGGATCTGGACGAACTCAAAGTTGTGGTATCCGAAATTCTGCATCTGGACGAAAACGGTGACTCTCCGGCTGTCCCGGATCAACTGATGCAAGGCGTAATTTGCGAAGACAGCATCATGAAAAGCCTCTTTGAAAACGCATACAAGGTGGCGGCAAGCGATGTGACTGTGCTACTGTCGGGGGAGAGCGGCAGCGGAAAAGAGGTGCTGGCGAATTTTATACACAGGGCAAGCAAAAGGAAAGACGGACCATTTGTCCCTATGAACTGCGCCGCTATTCCCTCGAATCTACTGGCAAGCGAGCTTTTCGGACACCGCAAAGGATCTTTCACCGGGGCGACCAGGAATCGCGACGGGCATTTCAAACAGGCATCCGGCGGCACGATCTTCCTTGACGAGATTGGAGACATGTCCCTGGAACTCCAGCCCTCGTTGCTCCGCGTGATTGAGAGCGGAAAGATAAGCCCCGTCGGCAGCGACATGGAGGAGGAAGTGGATTTCAGGCTTGTCACGGCGACAAAAAAAGATCTGCGTGAATCCGTGCGGAAAGGCGAGTTCAGGGAGGACCTTTTCTACAGGCAGACGCGGTCCGAAGCGGCGCTCCCGCCGCCGCACGCGG
>CAZGYO010000111.1:0-5488 GCA_964530455.1 uncultured Victivallales bacterium | reverse complement strand
AATACCCCCGCTCCGTGAAAGACCCGAAGATATCATGCCGCTTGCAAGATATTTTTTGCTTTCAGGAAAGCATTCCGCAAAAAGGTTTTCGCCGTCGGCCAAACGAATACTGCAGAACTGTTCTTGGCCGGGGAACGTGAGGGAACTGGCAAACGCCGTGGAACGCGCAGCCATAATCTCTCATACCGAGGTGATACTGCCCGAGCATCTTCCGCCTTCAGTCTGGCAGCAGAACGAATCCTACGCCGGCAGCGTTCCCGAGACAAAGATCAAAACCATTCAGCAGGCAGAAAAAGAAGCGATAATCTCCGCGCTGAAAAAGACACGCGGCAACCGTACACGCGCCGCCGAACTTCTTGGAATCAGCCGGCGCGCGCTCATCTACAAGATTAAGGATATCGAAGACGTGCCTTGAGTACCGCGTCACCGTCCTGATTTTGAGTTTGCAGGTACATATTCAGCAAACGGGGTTTGCTGAATATGTACGAAAAATGAGCGTCCAGTGCATCCGTTTGCTGGGATTCGTTATAGCCTGTGGAGAGTCTGTAAACGTCAAGCTTTTCGTGCCCAAGTCCCATGTCTCTTCGATCCCGATTTCGATTTGGATGATCTCAACCTCTTAATAGAGCCAGTTTCAAAAGGCCATCCTCAGCTGTCTGGCAACGCCCGGTTTCACCATGCTTTTCAGCCAGCGTTCCGCGAGCTGATATGATTTTTCCGATGGGTCACGGTTGCCTTCTTCAAGCCTGAAAAAGATGTTTTCCCACTGCCCGGATATCTTCTTCAGTCCCAGAATCGCTTTTTCCGGCCTTTGGACACGGTAGAAGAATATCCTGCAGTCTTCATCAATAAGATCCATTGGCGTAATGTAAAGCGGGCTGTATTTCGAGACGAAATCGTGGATTTTGAATCTGCCCAGAGGTTTCGCCTCGAATTCGGCGGTGCTTAAGCCCGGGAGCAGATATTTTTCGGGGGGTGTATCCCAATACATTTTTCCCGTAATCCAGATGTTCACGTTCTGGACTGTCAGCAACGCGGCGGCTTTGTTGCACGTCCCCTTTATCTGGTCCACAGCCCATTGGCCGCTTTTCCCTTTTCTTATCGAGAGGGTCGCGTTTTCGGGTGCGGTAATGCGGTAGAAATAATACTTCTTTTCCCAGATGTCTTTGGCATAGGACAGTGAGCAGTTGTGCTGTTTAATGGCCCATTCCCGAAGTTCTCCGGCGTCCTTTATGTGTTCGATGCTGAAATCAGTTCCGCTATACCCGGCGATCGGTGGGGCAGGGAATTTTTCGATCGGCGGCAACTTGAAGGGCTTGCAGGTATGTGCTTCAGGCGCCGGCTGTGCTGGCTGTGTTGATCTCGATGCAACGGGCGAAAAGAGCTTGTGTAAATTTGCTTTAGACACTGCCAGCTCCGCGTCAATGGAGGCCATAAAGGAATTACCGCTGATCGGCGTCGGGTCCAGAAAGCTTATATAACGGGGATCCGAGTTTATCTCATCTACCAGTCTGTCATGGATTTTACGGATATCCGACAGCGAATTTATCCGGGGCAGCGTCCGCTCCATAATATTTGCCATACGGAACGTGCCGATCAGAAAATGGTTCTCAAATATATTGCGGTCATCTTCCTCCCCTAGTTCCTCCAGAAAATTGTAGCTTGCCAAACTGAACTTCACGGGGTTGTTGAGAATAAAAAGGATCATGCGGTTCAGACGCGGAAGGAAACGCAGCATCTTCACAACCTCCGGATCATTGTTTTTCATCACTTTTTTCAAAAGGCAGATGCTGCGGACGTGGACCGCCGCCGGATCCAGTTTGCCCATTGTTTTTACCGCTGAAGCGCTGGCTGGAAAACCGGCCTGCCGAAGAAGTTCGACCCGCTTTTTCCTTGTGAGCGACCTGGCACGCCGCCAGGGCTTCCTGCACGATCCGAAAAAAACGCGGTTCAAAGCCACGATATAGGCCAGGCCGGGATTCGTGCGGATAAGATCGAGCCCGTCTGCACGCATCGCCAGACTCAGTATTTGCCATATGTCGTGCCGGAACGGCGCCACGGCTTCAAGGTATTCCCCGGGCACCTCGTTTCTGAAGAACTTTATCTGGTTGTGGGCCATCCAGTGATGGTCAAAGTCATGGAATTCAGCCTCCAGCGCTCCCTTTATTACAGACTGGCTTATCGAAGGCCTGTAGCAGGATTTCCAGTACGGCTTCTTCTCTGTCTTTACCCATGCCCTTGGCCCGTCGGACATGCTGAGTACGTCAACGGACTTATCGTTGAAACGGTACAGCTTGCCGTGGCTGTACTCCGTCCCTTTCTTTCCCGGTTTGAAGTGTCCCGCGGGCATATCTGACATGACCTGTATCCTTCCGATATTAAAACACATCTGTTTTACAGTAAGTGGCCTATGTGTAGTTTTTAAACCTGAGCGCTTTTTTCGGGTTGAAACGAGCTCTTGAGAGAAGTTTTTCTTTTTTCATCAAGTCCAGACAGCCACAATGGCCATGACGGCAAGTCCGGAAAGAACCAGTAGAAACTTCAGTGCGTTGTGGCGTTCACGGGAAAACTCCTCCTGTACGATATCAAGCAATGCAATGTAAAGGAAAGTCCCTGCGGCAAGTGCGTCAAACAAAGCCTCGAACACCTGTTCGGCCGTACCGGCAAGCAGTTTCATGAAGCCGCATCCAAGCAGCAATCCAAACGGCGTCATGAATGCAAAAAGAAGAATCATGACAAAAAAGCGCCGCAACGCAACCTGCGCGCGTGTCATACTGACCCCAAGAGCAAAAGCAGCAGTACCTTTATGCGCTACAACAGCAATCATAATTACAACGGCCTGGGCAATCTTACTTTCGGTGCCCAGCGCGATTCCCGTTATGATCGAATGGATGGACAACGCAAGCATCAGCACATACGGAAAAACAGGACCGCCATGAAACGGTTCCGAATTATGATCATGGCGCATCAGCACTTTTTCCAGCAAAAGAATTGCAAGAAACCCGACACAACATACCAAAGCAAACCAGGGATAGTCGGATCCGTTGGTCAGAGCCCGAAAGCCTTCCTGTGCATCGGGCAACATGTGGATAAGACCCGCGCCTAAAAATACGCCGCCGGCAAAAGCGTTGCCCATCGAAAAAAGAAATTCGCTACGCTTGGAACCAGCTATTCTCCGCGCCGTCAACCCACCGACAACGCCTGTAACAAGAATCACAAAAAAAGCCATGACCCTGAATGTAACAACCGGCATAGACTCCTCCTATTCTGTTATTCAACACTTTTGGGCATCAGACTTTCCGTTCATATCCGTTGCGCCCGGGATTACTCGTCAAGTTCCATAAGCAGAGCCGAGCCAATTCTGATAAGCGACTCTTTATCCGGCAACACACTAATAAGTCCGGTTCATTTTTTCAACTCCTTGTTCTGATATTCTGCGAGGTTTGTGCTTCTCAGCTTCTTGCGGTTATGCCGCTGCATGCTGTGGTCTCTCCAGTCAAGCGGCTTTTTCTTCATTATGCCGGGGGGGCCGCGGAGGGGATTCCCACGCTTTTCACAGCGGATTTCGCATGCATGATTTGAATTCCTCCCGGCGCAGTCCTATCTTGTTCAGGAGTTTGAAAATAAAACGTCTCATCAGTTATTAAATGAAAGAATTCCCCCGGGACAAGGATTTTAAAAAGCCCGAAGGCTTTATAAACAAAACCGTAAGCACCTTTATTACAGGGCCGCTTTCGCCTATCGTTATTATTCTTGCCGCCATTTTCGGTATAATGGCTGTAACGATGACCCCGAGAGAGGAAGAGCCCCAGATAGTCGTGCCGATGGTCGATATCAGCGTGAGCTTTCCAGGGCATTCACCCAGGGAAGTTGAACAGCTGGTTACCATTCCCCTGGAAAGGCTGCTGTGGCAGATTCGGGGGGTGGAGCATGTCTATTCGGTCAGCCGGCGCGACGGCGCTATGGTCACGGTAAGGTTCTACGTTGGTGAGGATCAAGAAAAAGCTATGGTGCGTGTCCGGGACAAGATGGACGAAAACATGGATCTTGTACCACCTGGCGTAAAGGGATGGCTCATCAATCCCATCGAGATCGATGACGTACCCATCGTTACGTTGAGCGTTTTCTCCGACAAAAGGAATGCGTATGAACTCAGGCGCATAGTCGAGGAAATGAAATCCCGTATGGATCCGCTCAGGGATATTTCACTTCTTCAGATATTCGGCGGTTACAGGCGGGAGATCATTATTGAACCCGACATCGAGCAGATGGCCGCGCGCAATGTGGGTTTCAGCGATATAAATTCCGCACTTGCCAGAGATAATCTCGGCCCCGTCTCCGGGAACATCCTGAACTCAAACAGGGAGCGGCGGCTGATTGTAACCCCCGGCCTGAAGACAATTGTTGATATCCGTAAGACCGTGGTCAGTTCCAGCGGCGACAGGCTTGTCCGCTTGGAAGACGTTGCAGTGGTAAGCGATGGTCCAAGGGAGCAGGAATACTACTCAAGCATAGGCTTCGGGCCGGCTTCTGTGTACCGGGAGGAATACGGAAAGCACAGATACCCGGTTGTTACCCTGGCATTCAGCAAGAAAAAGGGAACTAACGCTGTAGACGTTGCCCGAAATATAATAAAGCGCGCGAAAGCCATGCAGGGAACTGTTTTACCCGACGACGTCAAGTTGATAGTAACACCTGACTACGGGGAGACCGCAAATCAGAAGGTCAATGACCTTATCTCGGGGATGTTTTTCGCGATCATCACCGTTGTTGGCCTGATAACCCTGACCATGGGATGGCGCGAGGGAGTAGTTGTCGGCCTGGCTGTGCCGGTAAGTTTCGCGCTGGCGCTTTTCGCCAATTATCTTTTCGGATATACCATTAACCGGGTTACGCTTTTCGCCCTTATCCTGAGCCTTGGGCTGGTGGTTGACGATCCCATTACAAATGTCGACAACATTCAGCGGCATATCAGGATAGGAAAGCTGAATCCGCTCAATGCCACAATTTTTGCTGTGAACGAGGTTATCCCCCCGGTCATTCTTTCGACACTGGCGATTATTATTTCCTTCACTCCCATGTTTTTTATCACCGGAATGATGGGGCCGTACATGAGGCCGATGGCCATAAATGTGCCCATGACTGTGGTTTTCTCAACATTCTGCGCTCTTACATTTGTTCCCTGGCTTTCGTGTAAACTACTTAAGAACGGGGTGGGAGAGGCGTCGGGAGAGAATTCAGGCCGGGAGGATGCTACGCCGGCATGGATCAAAAATCTCTATTCCACCGCCATGTCTCCTTTCCTTAAAAAAAGAAATGCCGTTTTACTGCTGCTTTTTGTCGTGATAATGCTTATCGCTTCATCGGCTCTGATGTTTTTCGGTGTGCCGCTCAAGATGCTGCCTTTCGACAATAAAAACGAACTGCAGTTTATTGTAGAAATGCCTGAATCATCGAGCATGGAAAAAACATCGAAACTCACATCTGA
>CAZGYO010000110.1:0-8179 GCA_964530455.1 uncultured Victivallales bacterium | reverse complement strand
AGGCCGCGCGGCCACGGAGAGTCTTGAAATTGGCTCCTAAATCTAACAAAAATAAAGCGGCATTCAATGATTGGCATTTAAAAATAGCCGAACTTGCTGTTATTTCGCGAATAAGTCTACTATATTGTCGCCTTTAAATTCTGTAATGGTTTCAGGAGTAAAGTCTGGAATGGGTAAAGTATCTACATGCAAGTTTCGGTCGGGAATTATTTTCGCCGTACTTTCCGCGTGCGCCTTCTTCGCTCCGTGTTTTTCGGCGACATCTGCGGATAACATCTTCGAGAAGGTGGCAAAGGGCAAAATCGACGCAAAGGCGGATAAGCTCGATTTCGTCGGGGACAACCTCATTGCCAGCGGAAACGTGCTCGTCAAACACCTCGACACCAGGATATATGCGGATAAGGCCGTTATCAACCAGGGGTCCAAGGACATTGAGATCATCGGCAATGTCCGTTTCATCGACAGGAAGCGATCGGAAACGGAAATAGAGGACGACCAGTTCAAAAAGTTCCAGGAGAACCCGGATGTGAAGGTCC
Organism: uncultured Victivallales bacterium; assembly: GCA_964530455.1. Lineage (GTDB taxonomy): Bacteria > Verrucomicrobiota > Lentisphaeria > Victivallales > CAZGYO01 > CAZGYO01. The sequence continues at coordinate 7,643 of CAZGYO010000110.1, read as the reverse complement.
GGTTAATAGAAAAGGTCATCAAACCCACGGGCAAAGTCATGCTACGCGTGGAACTTGTCAGGGAAGACCTTTCATGGACGGCATCCAGGGCCGAAGGAAATCTTGCCACCGGCTTCTTCAAAATAGACGATTTCGCCGGAAACTATACGTTCTTCTATATAGAAGGGAAGACCGCCGAACGCGATTCCGAAGGCATTATAAGGGTCAGGGACGCCGAAATATCCACATGCGAATACTTGAAAGAAGACCACGAGCACTACAGCATATCCGCCGCTAGTGCTGTTCTCACCCCAGTCGAGAAGGATCGTAAAATAGACTTCTACGCCGACAAAGGGCGCTACTCCATGTGGGCCTACTACTGCTGGCTCAGGCTCGGGGGGGTAGCTCTGATACCCGCACCAGTGCTCTATAAGCCGGCGGACAACAGCGGCTGGGGTATACAGGTGGTAGGCGGGCACGATTCCGACTGGGGATACTTTCTTCTGACGAGGAAGAAGTTCAAGATTGCCGACTATCCCAACACAACGCTCGCGCTTCAGGCGGACTATTATTCGGAACGCGGTTTCGCTACGGGAACCGAAATCATAGCCAGAACCAGGGATAGCTACACAGAATTCTTCGTCTACGGAATGAACGACCGTGCCCCTTACGGCCCGGACGAGGACGGCTCGGAAGATTTCGACGAATCAACCAGACGACTCGAAAACGATGAGTTCAGATACGACCTGAGGCTTTCACATCTGAACCACCTTACACCCAGACTGGATTTCCGCGGACATATCGAAAAGATATCCGACATCGATTTCCTGGACCATTATTTTGTCCAGAGATTCGAGCAGGACCCCCAGCCCGCCACGTTTGCATCACTCGAATACCAGTTCGACAGAGCCATCGCGTCCGCATACATCCGGCCGCGAATAAACAGTTTCTATTCCGTAGTCGAAACGCTTCCCGAATTCAGGCTTGATTTTCCCAGACAGGAACTTCACGATAACATCTACTATCAAGGCGAAACAAGCATCGCCAGATTAAAAACGCGCTGGCGGGACTACGACAAAGTCCGCACGGCCGGCAACGGCGTCGATCCCGGCGACTACAGGTCACTGCGGCTGGATTCCCTGCACATGCTTTACTATCCGCTTACCTTTGACTGGTTGAACCTTATACCCCGGGCCGGCGTACGCCTGACCTACTACAGGAAAAGCTCCGACAGGCAGATAGACAACGATGATCTTCTGACACTCTTTGCAGTGGACTCGCCCGACGGAAGACCGGGCGGGTCAGTAGTCAACTATGACGATGACGGCGGCGAACAGTGGAGATTTACCGGGGAAGTCGGAATCGAAGCCAACACAAAGATCTACCGCAGCTGGCAGGACGCAAAGAGCGCATACTGGGAAATAGACGGTCTCCGTCATGTCGCTGTTCCCTACATCAACTATGTGTTCATTCCCAGACCTACGGAAAACCGCGACGAAATATACTATTTTGACGATATCGACAGGATACACGAACAGAACTTCATAAGGCTAGGCCTGAAACAGCGGCTGCAGACCAGGCGCGAGGGATACAAAAAATCAGAGATATACGAATGGGCCAGTCTCGAAAACTTCATCGACTTCCATTTCAAAAGAGACGACGGCTTCCGACACCTCGGCGAACTTGGAACCAAGCTGAAGTTCCACCCCATTCCGGAACTGACATTTACGATGGACGCACTCTTCGATACAGGCCTGTCCAACGAGCACGATGTCGAAACCAGACGCGGCAGGCGCACAACTTCACGCAAAGGGCTCAGATGGCAGGGCCTGAACGAACTCTCTGCCACACTCGACTACCAGATACGTGAAGATATACACACCTGGCTCAGCTACTCATACCAGGACGCATACAGGCAGCGTAGCATATATTCCATGGGAAGTTCTCTCGCGGAGATAAATTCCGGAACATCCTTCTCCAGAACATTCAACAGAAATCAGACTGTCACCGCGGGTATAGAATTCCCCATCCCGATAGACGATAAAACAAACGCTGAACTCGAGGCCACATATGACTTCGAGGCTGGATACATCAGGGAAAACAGGGCTCGGCTGATAAGAAACCTGCACTGCTGGGAAGCCGCAATCGAAGTCGCCCAGAGACGAAGAAAAGACCATCAGGACGAAAAAGAGACCAAGAACAGTGTGCTGTTCATGCTGTACCTCACCGACCTTCCCGGGGCCAAGATCGAAATCGAACAAAGAGTGGGAAGCTCAGCCGGCGGAGGAAGCAACTAATCCGCATATTTCATGAAAATTTAAAATCACCTTTAACCTGAATTATGACTGGACACAAACACATACTGCTGCACATCTGTTGCGCGCCCTGCGGCGCTCCCTCGGCTGAACACCTGGTCAATGCTGGCTACAGAGTCACGCTTTTCTTCTGCAACTCGAACATCTATCCTGAAAAGGAGTACCTGAAAAGACTCGAAGAAGCAAGAAGGCTGTCGCGGATAATGGGTCTTGAATTAGAGGAGAACCAGTACGACCACGCCGACTGGCTCAAAGCGGTAGCCGGTCTCGAAAAAGAGCCGGAAAAGGGCGAACGCTGTAGAAAGTGCATAGAGTATAATCTCGGCAGAACATCCCAGGTCGCGGACCGTCTGAAAATACCCCGTTTCACAACAACCTTGACTCTAAGCCCACACAAGGTCTCGGCAATGATATTCGAGATCGGTAAACTGTATCCCCATTTCGAAGCCTGGGACTTCAAAAAACAGAACGGGTTTTCGCGCAGCCTCGAATTGAGCAAAGAACACTGTCTGTACAGGCAGAGCTATTGTGGCTGCGAGTTCAGCCTGCAGATTTAATGATAGAGGCAGTTTCAAAATTGCAAAAAAAAGAGCCAATTCCCAAGTGACTGAAAAACCCAACATACTTCTTATTGTAACTGACACATTCCGCTGCGACGCGCTGCATTGCATGGGAAACGAAAAGGCGGTATCGCCGAACATCGACAAACTTGCGGCCGGGGGCGTGATCTTCGACGAAGCACATACCAGTTCCCCGGTATGCATGCCCGCACGCTGCAGTCTGATTACGGGCCTGCACACTCCGGTTCACGGCTGTCTGGAAAACGGGATGGCGCGTAAAGAGCGGCAGATAACTCTTCCCGATATCCTCAGGAAAGAAGGTTATACGAACCTGATGTTCGGCAAGACCCACTTCGGGCCTGTCCCCGACTCCTTTGATCTCCTTTTCGACCCTTCACCGAAAGATTTCAAAGTCCCCGCGGGCGAAAACTTTCCCGACGAGAAAAAAATGATCGACACGCATATAGTGGACAGGACAATATCAGAGATCGAAAAGCTTAAAACTTCGGAAAAACCCTTTTTCGCTTTCTGTTCTCTGCACGCGCCGCATCCACCGGTAAACCCGCCTGAAGACTGGGATAACCTGTACTCTGCCGAAGACATTCCGCCTCTGAACTGCTCTGAGAACGAATTCCTTTCGCAGCCCGAACATCTTAAGCTTCTGGCTGGGATAAGCATTGAAGGGAACCGTGTTTCAGAAGGGGAAAACCCCGGCGACTACAGATATTGGCGTGAAGCTATCGGAAGAATATACGACCCGGCATACCGCCAAGCCATTATCGAACGCAGAAGGCTTTACTACTGCTACGCCTCATGGGTGGACTCGCTGGTCGGAAGACTTACAGACCATGTCGCTGAATCGGGTCTTGACAGGAACACTCTGATAATCTTTACATCCGATCACGGGCAGCAGCTTTTCGACCACGGCTTCAACGATAAGCACAACTTCTACGACGAAAGCTGGCGAATACCGTTTATCATGCGCATGCCGGGAACGCTTCCGCAGGGGGTATCTGCGGATTTCGCGACATGGAACGATATAGCTCCCACAATTCTCGCCGCCGCGGGTGCTTCTTGTCCGACAATGCAGGGATTCGACCTATTCACACCGCTGACAAAAGGGCTCGACTCTCCGAGAAAATGCGCTGTGGGAAGCATATACAAGTCATGCGCCATAGCTGGAAAGAGATGGAAACTCGAATACTTTATCGAGGAAGCGGGCGGAAGGCTCTTCGACCGCGTAAACGACCCGAAAGAACAGAACGATCTTTCAGCGCGTCCGGAATGCAGGGAACTCTATAACGAACTGCTGACTGCGCTTCTGACCTGGAGATGCGATCTGCAGGACCTGCGGCTGGACCAGGCCGGAACGATGAAGGAGACTGAAGCGAACGAACAGGGATACCGTATAGTCGCTAAAAGGGCGGCAATGCATATGCATGCCATGAAAGGCTCGGACTGCGAAACAAGACTGCAGGAGAGGATAAATGCAATCGAAGAAAAATACAAAGATGAATTTCATAATCTTCAATCCTGACGAGTGGCACGGGACCTATGCCGGCTGCATGGGACATCCGGTTCTGCGCACGCCGCACCTGGATCGGCTCGCGCGCGAGGGAACCCTTTTCACGAATGCTTTCGTGCAGCACACTGTATGCTCGCCTTCGCGCTGCAGCTACATGACAGGCTGGTACCCCCACATCCGCGGATACCGAACCTTGTGGAACCTCCTGTCGAAAGATGAACCGAACCTTTTCAAGTATCTAAAGCGTGCCGGCTACGAAACCGCATGGTTTGGAAAGAACGACCTTTTCGCGCAGGAAACTTTTGATGACTGCGTGGACTACTATGACGACTATCCCGGATTCCTGCCTCCTGGAATCAAAAATGCTTTTTCAAAAGATGACCCGGCCTTCTACAGCTTCCTATACGAAGCAACTCCGGGAACCATAGAGGAACATGTCGATACTCTGAAAGTTAACGCCGGAATCGATTTTTTGAAAACCGGGCGCAATCCCGAAAAACCGTTCTGCCTCTACCTGCCGCTCTCTACCCCCCACTGCCCCTATACGGCCCCCCAACCATACTACGACATGTACGATCCTGACTCGGTCGACTGGCTGAAATCCACTGAACACGAGGGAAAACCTTCTTTCTACACGAAGATCCGCGAATCACGCAACCTGCAGAATGTCCCGGAATCAGTTTTCAGGAAACTCAACGCCGTGTACTGCGGGACAATCACCATGATCGACGAGCTGCTGGGCCGGGTGCTTGACACGCTCGAGGAGACCGGGCTTGCCGACAGCACAACGGTTCTTTTCTTCAGCGACCACGGCGATTGGCCTGGTGACTACGGCCTGGTCGAGAAATGGTCCTCGGCTCTGGACGACAGCCTCACCCGTGTTCCCTTCGTAATAAAAACTCCCGGCGGCTCTCCGGGAAACCTTGTCGCGGAACCTGTCGAGATATTCGACCAGATGGCCACAATACTCGAACTCGCCAGCATTGAACCCGAACACCGCCACTTCGCGCGTTCACCAACTGCATGGAGAATCGGGCGACCCCGCCCGTGCCGTTTTTGCAGAAGGCGGATACGGACTGGACGAACACCACAGTTTCGAGGCCTACAAGGGCATCTCGGAACCCGGAGACTCACACAAGTCCTACTACCCTAAATTCAAACTCCAGTACGACGAACCGGAAGCCGTATGCCGTTCGGTGATGATAAGGTCACGGTCCCACAAACTCATAAAACGCCCGGAAACAGGCGAACACGAGTTCTACGACCTCGAAAACGACCCGAATGAACTCAAAAATATCCATAACGACAGCTCAGATTCTGGAATCAGGCAGAAACTCGAACAGCGCCTGCTCGACTGGTATATTAAAACATCAGATATCACCCCGCGTGAAAGAGACAGCCGGGGAATGCCGGAACGATCAAGGTACTGGCGGAGAATCCTGCCGGATTGACATTCCACTTCCACGGAAAAATATAAAAACAATAAAGTCAAATTCCTGAGCCAATTTTAAAATTTCTATTAGTCGGGGCAATAAAGTGTGTTTTCTGAAAGATTGAAAGAAACGTTGCGGCGGCATTGGTTTAGGGCGGTGCAAATCTCGTTTGCGGCGGGGGTTATTCTACTGGCGATCATCGTTGGACTGAGAATTGCCCGCGACGAGCGAAACCCGGGCGAAACTGCCGTTGAAGCTGCTTTTCGGGATGCGCTTGGCAAGGGGTTGACCGTGTCCAGTAAGGTGGACCGGGTGATATGTTCTGGGTCCGGATGTTTGCGGCTGTTAACATATCTGCAGGCGCATGACCGCATTGTGGCGGTGGACAGTATCGAATTGCGTGGTTCGCCACTGGATGCACGCCCCTACGCCATTGCCAACCGCCAATTCAAAACATATCCGCTTTTCGGGGAGTTTCGCGGGTTCGATAATCCTGAACTTATTGCCGGATTGCATCCGCAACCGCAATACATTTTCAAGATGCTTGCCGGTCGCGGACAAAACCCGGCAGCTTTGCAGAAAAAGACCGGTATTCCTGTTATATCTCTTGAATACGGCAACCTGACGCACGATCGAAGAATTCTAAACCGAAGTCTGAGAATGATGGGATCTATTGTGGGAAAAACTCATCGTGCGGAAGAAATTATCGCCTATTTTGATGAGCTAGAGCATGATTTAAATGAACGAACCCGTGATTTGCCGATAGCACCAAAACCGGTTTGTTATATTGGCGGGATTGGGCAGAGCGGACCGCATGGTCTGCAATCCACCGATCCTTCGTTTACATCCTTTGCATTTGTTAATGCCCGGAATGCGGCAGTTGCGCTTAGCGCCAATAAGACTCTGGAGCACGCCATGATTTCCAAAGAGCAGATTATTGTGTGGAATCCGGACATTATTTTTGTTGATATTTCCTCTTTGCGTCTTGCTGCGGAAGCTAATGCCGTGGCACAGCTACGAAACGATCCGGCATACCGGAGACTAAAAGCAGTGCGTACAGGGCAAGTCTACGGATTGTTTCCGCATAATTCCTACAATCGTAATTTTGAGACAGTGTTTGCAAATGCTTATTATGTGGGGACTGTTCTATATCCTGATCGGTTTGCTGATATTGAACCAATGCGTAAGGCGGAAGAGATTGCGGAATTCATGAATGGTGGACCGGCTTTTGAAAGCTTGAATCGTGAATTTGGCGGACTTGGCTTCACCCGAATACCAATGGAGTAAACGAAAAGTGTCACATCTCAGTCATGGCTCTATTCCTGATGGATACATTGCATATGTGGGACGGAAAGTGTGGTTTAACATTGCCTTGGTTCTGCTGTGTTTGATTTTGCTGATTGCGGCTATATCGTTGGGCGCTGTCCGTGTGCCGCTGTCAGCAACGCTGCGTGCCTTGACTGGTTTGGACACTGCGCCGCAATGGGGGACAATTGTCCGCGATATACGTTTACCCCATGCGTTGGCGGCTATGCTGGCAGGAGCTGGTTTAGCGGCCGCCGGAGCGGCGATGCAGTCAATTCTCCGTAATCCGCTGGGTTCACCTTTCACTCTTGGTTTAAGCCAGGCCGCCGCCTTTGGCGCGGCTTTTGCCGTAATGGTTTTTGATACTGGAGTGATGCAGTCCACTCAAACTGATGCGGTGACCATTGTCCGACCTGGAGTTACTACACTTACGGCTTTTGCCACTTGTATGGTCGCGGCGCTGATAGTTATCGGTATTGCCCGAATACGCGGTGCCACTCCCGAAGTCATGGTTTTGAGCGGTGTC
>CAZGYO010000109.1:0-8206 GCA_964530455.1 uncultured Victivallales bacterium | reverse complement strand
ATATTCAGATTCGGCAAAGCCGAATATGAATTAGTGCAATGGCTTTGCCCTTCGGAAAAATCTTCTGTTTTGGATTATTTCTTGAAGCTGCGCGCTGAGGATATAGATTGCATCTTTTGAAAACACCGGACTTGAAAGGAAAGAAGGATTATGGATATCAGGATCGACGGCGAAAAGATAAACACCGCGGGCTGCAACGAACTGATGGCACGTATGAATATGGAGTCGCCCTCCGCCAGCCGCGATGAGCTGGAGAAGAAAGCTGCCGAAAAGCTTATAGAGCGTCACATTCTGGACGAGGAAGCCGAGAAAAGTTTTCCGACCGTCCCTGAAGATGAGGTTTCAAGAGAATTCGAACGGTTCAAGTCCGGTTTTTCCTCTGAACAGGAGTTTCTGGCGATGTGTGCTCAGAACAGGACGAATCCCGGCCTTATAATGGACGAGATCAGGTCGTCGGTCAGAAGAAACCTCCTTGTCAAAAAGATTTGCGGAAAGATGCCGGCGCCACCGCTGCCTGTGCTGAAAAAATACTACAAACAGAATCCGGCTGCTTCGCGCGTGGAGATGCAGGTTCATGCCGCGCATATAGTCAAGCAGGCCAGATCCGGGCAAAGCTCCGATGCATACAATCGGATGCTGAAAATCCGGCGCGGGCTTCTTAAAGGCGATGATTTTGCGGAGATAGCGGAGAAGGAATCCGACTGCAATGACAGTGGCGGGGACCTTGGTTTTTTCTCACAGGGGCACATGGTCGAGGAGTTCGAGGCGGTTGTTTTCTCCATGGATATCGGTGAGATATCGCCGGTTTTCAAGACGCCTTTCGGATACCATATCGCCACGGTGAAGGAAATTCGGCCCGCCAGAAAACTCAAGTTCGAGGAATGCCGGGAGAGCATAGAGCGTGAACTCAGTTCGAAACTCAGGGAAGAGAAGGTATCGGGATGGGTGAAGAAGAAAAAATCAGAAAGAAAAATAGAGATCGATGCGTGAAATACGTAATTTCTCAATAATCGCCCATATCGACCACGGCAAATCCACGCTTGCCGACAGGATGCTGGAATACACGCATACGGTTAACGACCGTGAGCTGCACGAACAGCTTCTGGACAACATGGATCTTGAGCGTGAGAAGGGAATAACCATCAAATCCCATCCGGTCAGGATGCTTTATTCCGCCGATAACGGCGAATATGAACTGAACCTTATCGATACGCCCGGACACGTAGACTTCAGCTATGAGGTCAGCCGGTCACTTGCGGCGTGCGAGGGCGCGCTGCTGGTTGTCGATGCAGCCCAGGGGGTTCAGGCTCAGACCGTAGCCAATGTCAAGCTTGCCGTGAGGCAGGATCTTCATATTGTGCCGGTGATAAACAAGATTGACCTGCCCGCGGCTGATATTGATATGTGCATGGAGCAGCTTGAGGAGATACTTGCGATCCCGAGGGAGGAGGTAATTTTGGCAAGCGCGAAGGACGGGAAGGGGGTTAAAGAGGTGCTGGACGCGCTTGTGGAGCGAATACCTCCACCCCCCAAAAAGGTCGGATCCGCAACAAGAGCCCTGATATTTGATTCGAGTTACGACCAGTTCAGGGGAGTGGTCTGTTATGTGCGCGTGTTCGAAGGCAGCCTTTCAGCGGGGCGCAAGATGCGCCTGTTGAGTACGGGTGTGGAAAGCGATGTTAAGGAAGTCGGGGTGTTCATTCCAGGGATGACAGCGGTCGATTTGCTTGAATCAGGTTCGGTGGGATATATTATTCCTAACCTGAAAAGCCCGGGAGACACCAGAATCGGAGATACCATAACCGATTCGAAGTTTCCGGCGGAATCGCCCCTCCCGGGGTTCCGTGAGATCAAGCCGATGGTTTTCAGCGGCATTTATCCTATTGACACGGCCGACTACGAACAACTGAAGTCCAGTATGGCAAAACTTCAGCTCAACGATGCCGCTTTCACGTATCAGGCGGAGACTTCTGCGGCCCTGGGTTTCGGGTTCAGATGTGGTTTTCTGGGGCTGCTGCATATGGAGATAATCCAGGAACGGCTTCGGAGGGAGTATGACATGGACATCATCGCAACATACCCCAGCGTCATATACCTTGTGCATATGAAAAACGGATCGCTTGAAAATGTAGACAATCCGGTTCATCTGCCGGACGTCACGGAAATCGATTACATTGAGGAGCCAGTCGTAAAGGCCAGGATCATGCTGCCATCCGAAAACATTGGAGATGCCATGAACCTGATAATGAACAGGCGGGGAGTCTGCACAAATACCCATTCCGTAGATGCCGGTCACGTCATACTTGAAGCGGAACTTCCGATGAACGAGATCCTTGTTGACTTTCACGACAAGCTCAAGTCCGTTACCCGTGGGTTCGGCAGCATGGACTATGAACATGCAGGCTACCGCGCCAACCAGATGGTGAAACTCGATCTGATGGTAAACGGGGAGACCGTTGACGCATTTTCTTCGATTGTGCATGGCAGCATGGCCTACAACAGGGGGAGACAGCTCTCCGAAAAGCTTAAGGAAGTGATTCCGAGACAGCTTTTTCAGGTAGCCATCCAGGCAGTGGTTGGCGGGAAGATTATTGCCCGCGAGACCGTGAGGGCGCTGAGGAAGAACGTGACAGCCAAATGCTACGGCGGTGACGTGACAAGAAAGCGCAAACTTCTTGAAAAGCAGAAGGAGGGGAAAAAACGGATGAAACAGATCGGGAAAGTCAGCATTCCGCAGGAGGCTTTTGTTGCCGTGCTTAAATCTGAATGAATATTCCAGCTCGAAAATTTCATGAAAATTTGAGAAACAAGACAAAAACGAGAATCGAAGTGGGAAATTATCATATGAGCCGGTTTAAGAAAAAGGTTTGAACCTATGAAATCAAAAAAACTGAAAAGAACCGTGTTTGCCCTGCTTCTGTTTCTGTTGTTTTCAGGCGGCCTGGCGGCGCTTTTCCACATGAACAGGAATGGCGCGAAGACGCCGTACTCGAGAACTTTCGGAGTGATGGGGACGGTCGCTGAAATAAAATTCTACGGCAGCCCGGATAAAAACCGGGGGGCGGCGGAGAAAGTGGCGGATGTGTTTGCCGAGGTGGAAAGAGCGTTGAACCTTTTTGACCCGGAAAGCGAACTCTCGAAACTGAACGCGACAGCGTACGAAAAGCCTTTTGTGTGCAGTGATATATTATGGGATGTTCTGGTTAAGGGCGAAGAATATTATAAACTCAGCGACGGCGCCTTCGATGTGACCTCCAAGCCGCTGATGGATCTGTGGGGGTTCTACAGGAAGGTAAGGCGGATGCCGTCGGAAGAGGAGATTGCAAAAGCCTCTGCCGCGGTAGGCTTTGATAACGTGTTTATGGACCATTCAACGCGGACGGTAAGGTTCAGGAAGCCCGGAGTCGAGATAGACCTTGGGGGCATCGCCAAGGGCTATGCTGTCGATTTAGCGAAGAGACAGGTCGAGCTTTCCGGGGTTCATTGCGGGATAATAAATATCGGGGGCAACCTTGTCTGCCTGGAAGAACCCCCGCCGGAACGAATGTCGTACAGGGTCGGGATCCGGCATCCGAGAAAGAATCTGGAACTTTGCGGGGTAATACTCATAAACGATGCGGCCTTCTCGACCAGCGGGGACTATGAACGCTATGTGGAGATCGATGGCAGGCGTTTCAGCCACGTCATGGACCCTGTGACCGGGCGTCCGGTGGAGAAGCGCCTTTCAGTAACCGTGGTCGCCGGATCGGCGCTCGATACGGACGCGGTTTCCACCGCGGTTTTCGTGCGGGGCAGAGAACTCGCGGCAAAGATCCTAAAGGAAAGACCCGGTACCTCTATATTGATAATAGAAGAGAATGAAGACAGAGATATTGAAGTTCTCCCGTTCGGGAAAGTCTTCAATAATTTGAATCTCGAGCTTTGAGAAGCTATGGAAAAACGCGAGAAATCAAGGCTGATATATGCGGACAGCGTTGGCTGTTCGGACATGCTGTACGCATCGGGAGTACTTGTGCCCGACCCGTTTCTGTATTTTGAGATTTCCGATTCCAGGATGCTCGTTGTCAACCCGATGGAACTTTCGCGGGTAAGGAAAAATGCGGACAAAGGACTCAGTGTGATTTCCACCCGTGAAGCGGCCGGGCAATGCGGACTGGACACCGGGAAAGAAATCAAGGCGACTGAACTTATCGAGGCCTTTTCGAGGATCAAGGGTATCAGTAAATGGTCTGTGCCTCCTGATTTTCCGTTGGCGCTGGCTCATTCCCTCGCCGGTCGGCTCGAATTCGAGCCGGAAAAACCTTTCTTCCCAGGTCGCGAGTTCAAGAGCAGGGCGGAAGTCAGGATGATAGAGGATTCCGTGCGGCTGGCGGAAAGAGGGCTTGACAAGGCGGTTCGTATCCTCGCCGATGCGAAAATCGCAAAGAACGGTGTCCTGAAAACCGGAAAGGAAACCGTCAGTTCCGAACTTATTATTGGAGAAGTGAAGGCCGAGATCGCACGCAACGGCGGAAACGCGGCTTTTACGATAGTTTCCTCCGGCAGGGATGCCTCCGATCCGCACGAACGCGGGAGCGGCCGGATTTACGCCGGGATCCCGATAATAATAGACATATTTCCGAGAAACGAGTCGACCGGATATGCCGGCGACCTTACCAGGACCTTTGTCAAGGGCCGGGCGCCGGACATCGTCCGGAAAGCCTGGAACGCGGTGAAAGACGCGCAGGACACGGCTTTTTCCTGTATAAGGGACGGGGTGGCTGTCTCCGAGGTGCACGGAAAGGTCTCTGCCACTTTCAGGAATTGTGGTTTCGAAACTGAAACGGACTGCCGCAGGCCCTTCGGCTTTATTCACGGAACCGGGCACGGACTGGGTCTTGACATACATGAAGCGCCTGCAATCGGCCGGGGCAGCGACACGCTGAAAAAAGGCCACGTCGTGACAGTCGAACCCGGGCTCTATTACCCCGAATGGGGCGGTGTTAGAATAGAGGATGTCGTACTTGTCAGGAAAAACGACTGCAGGAACCTTACAAGCGCCGGGAAATATCTTCTTATCCCTTGAACTTGAAAAAGCAGTTGCCGCGGCGTTAACCCGAAAATTTCATGAAATTTTGAAACTGGCTCGCAAAACTTTTTAAACAAATACTTATTGGCGTGATTAGATATATCGTTCTGTCCATCATGATGTTAATGTCTTTTTTGCAATTTAACCGCTTCATCCATGTTGAATTCTCCTTGATATGCATATGAGAGCGACTATCATTATCCCTTTGCATCAGGAATAGAGGATCGCCGCATGAAGGCCAGCGAAATTCGCGAAAAATATATGGAATTCTTCGAAGCTGAAGGGCACCGCCGTATCGGCAGCGCGTCCCTTGTCCCGGAGAACGACCCGACCGTTCTTTTCACGACAGCCGGGATGCATCCGCTTGTCCCCTTTCTTCTAGGCGAAGCCCATCCGCTCGGGCAACGACTTGTGAACTGCCAGAAATGCGTCAGGACCGGTGATATCGACGAAGTGGGAGATGGTGTGCACCTGACTTTTTTCGAGATGCTTGGAAACTGGTCTCTGGGCGATTATTTCAAGAAGGATGCTATAGAGTTCAGCTACGAGTTCCTCTGCGGGAAGCCGTGGCTGGGCATACCGGAAAACCGGATAGCGGTGAGTGTTTTTGCCGGGGACTCCGACGCCCCTTTCGACGATGAGGCATATTCGCTGTGGCGCGGATTGGGTATTCCCGTGGAACGAATCGCCAAATGTTCTAAAAAAGACAACTGGTGGGGTCCTGCGGGGCAGACGGGGCCATGCGGGCCGGACACAGAGATGTTCATATGGACCGGAAAAGGCGATGCGCCGCTTCATTTCGATACCGAGGATTCCCGCTGGGTGGAGGTCTGGAATGATGTTTTCATGCAGTACAACAAGACCGGCGACGACGCTTTTGTTTCGCTTTCCCGGAAAAATGTGGATACGGGCATGGGGCTTGAACGGGTGGCGGCGGTTCTTCAGGATGTGCAGACGGTATACGAGACCGAACTTTTCCTTCCGATTTTCGAGCGCATAAGGGCTATCTGCGGGAAAGATCGCCGACCGTCAACGGAAAAGACATGGAGAATAATCGCCGACCACCTTCGGGCGGCTGTTTTCATCGCCGCGGACGGGGTCTCGCCCGGTAACGTCGACCAGGGCTACGTGCTACGCAGGCTTCTGCGCAGGTCAATCCGTGAAGGAAGAAAGCTCGGGATGGATAAAAGTTTCGTCGCGAATCTGGCTGCGACCGTGGTCGAAGAATATTCGGCGACGTACCCGGAACTCTCGGATGAACAGGATAGGATACGAATTGAATTCGAGACGGAAGAGGAACAATTCGCACAAACACTTAAACGGGGAACCAGGGAGTTTTTCAAACTGATCGGCGGGGTGCCGGAGCATGTGCGCAAAAAGGTTATCAGCGGAAAGAACGCCTTCAAACTTTACGACACCTACGGTTTTCCGCTCGAACTCACTGAGGAAATGGCCGGGGAACAGGGATTTGAAGTAGATGTAAAGGGATTTCAAAAAGCGTTTAAAAAGCATCAGGAAATATCCCGCAGAGGGGCGGAACAGAAGTTCAAGGGAGGGCTGGCGGACGATTCCAGAACTACGACCGCTTTGCATACCGCGACACATCTTATGCATCAGGCGCTCCGGCAGGTACTCGGCCCTCATGTCGAACAGAGAGGATCGAATATCACCGCGGAGAGATTGCGATTCGACTTTTCGCACCCGGAAAAGCTTTCGCAAGATGAGCTGGACAGGGTGGAGGGAATAGTCAACGGGATCATAAAAGAAGATCTGCCCGTTGAATGCGTGGAAATGGACAGGCTGGAAGCACTGGAAAGCGGCGCTATCGGGCTTTTTGCGGACAGGTACGGGGACAGGGTCAAGGTTTTCAGAATAGGGAATTTCAGTTCCGAGATATGCGGAGGACCCCATGTGGAACGGACGGGCGAACTCGGTGCATTCTCGATAATAAAGGAGGAAAGCTCCAGTAAAGGAGTCCGGAGGATCAAGGCGCGCTTGTCGTGATGCGTAAGCGATCCGGGAATACGGTCGATTATGAGTAAAGCTAGAGTTTTCATCTCAAAGAACCGGGGGGTGGTTGATGTCCGCGTAACGGGCAGAGCGACATTCGAGTGCAGTCCTCCCCTGAGGACGATAGTCAATAATATAGACTCCGAACAGATTGACAAGGTCAGGATAGACCTTGCGGATTGTTCCGGTATGGACAGCACTTTCATGGGGATACTGAGCATGCTGGCTATGAAACTCCGTGCCAAGTCCAAAAAGGCGGAAATAGCCGCTGCCGGCGAGTACAACACAAAGCTTCTGAACGGCCTGGGTCTGAAAAAACTTTTCAACTACACGTCAAAACCCGTTTCTCAAGATGAGAAAAAGTGGACCGAACTTTCCAGGTCCTCTGACGGTGACACTGCGATAACCGTGCTCGAGGCGCATGAAAAGCTTATGGAAGCCGATAAAAAAAACGTGGATAAGTTCGGAAACGTGGTTGAACTCGTGCGCGAAGATATCCGGAAGAAAAACGGGGACTAAACCAAATTTAGCAGTTTAAAAAACAGGATTCTGTTGTTGATAATCAGGCGCTTGTGCTGACGAGTCTGTTTCGCGAAGCCGCTGCGTTTGCGAAGCTGTGGTGACTACCGCAACCCGCGGGCGACGATTATGGAGTAGAGGCAAAAAAACAACATTTTAATTATCAAATGTTTAACACAACCAGAGCACATGTCGGGTAATCAAGCCGAGAGGAACCTGTGGACATTGTCGGCCACATCGCGTGCTGAAGCCATGGCGCGGACTACCAGAGAGGCGCCTGAAGCCACGTCGCCCGTGGCGAAGACGCCCTGTTCACTGGTCATGTTGTTTTCATCGAGGAGGATATTGCCCCGTTCATCCAGGTCAAGTCCAATCTCGTAGGGTAGTCCTTCGTGTTTGGGGCCGGTGAAGCCCAGTGCCAGGAGTACGAGTTCTGCTTTTATCCGGAATCCGGATTTCGGCGCCTCTTTCATGTTTACGGGTCTGCCGGTTTCGTCGGTATCCCACTTGACTTTGACAGCGTCGGCTTCTTCCACTTTGCCGTTTTTCCCCTTGAATGATTTTGTCATAACGTTCCAGATGCGTTCACATCCCTCCTCGTGGCTGCTG
>CAZGYO010000108.1:0-8323 GCA_964530455.1 uncultured Victivallales bacterium | reverse complement strand
CGGAGAGTTTTGAAATTGGCTCTGAACCCGCCTTGCTTCCGGAGGGGCCGGGGCGCCGGGCTGGGTGCGGGTTTAATAAATCTTACAAAAACGTAAGCTTTGCGAGCCTGCATAAAAACTTAATTATAAATCACATGCACAGGGCACCGGCGTTTTTGACCCGGAATCAGAGGCGCCGGAACCCTGTTCTGAAACAGCAACACAATAGCAATTCTACAGATATTGTCAATACTCTTTGCAAATAATCTTGGCAAAGGCGTTTCACGATCTTTCCTGAAGATTGGTTTCAACGCCTTTTCTCAATGCCGAGAGTTCACTGGAGAGCGCCGCGAGAGCCTCGATGAAACTGCTGTTTTCGTTTTCTGTTTCGCTTCGGGCCCCGCCGGGTTCATCGTCGCGGTCGCCAAGGCCCGCGTCTTTTGCCTTTCTAAGCCGGCTTGCCATCATGTCGCGGATGTACGCGGCGTTGTCGACTCCGCGGAAATACCCGACATGCATGTTAAAGCTTGCCTGGTTCGCGCCCTGCTGTTGCGACGCGGCAAGACCGCCCCCGCCCGCGGTCTGCACTTTAAGGTCGGATATGCCGAAATACTTCTGAACGGGTCCCTGGGTTATGGAGATGTTCTGGATGTTGGCGAAGGTCATGGTCATCTCTCTTACTAAAACGACACCCTCCCTTATGCGGAGGCTCCGGTCAGTGATCTTGTACCAGCGCATCTCGTAATCCAGCCTGAGGACAATATATGATATCGCCAACTGGACCGTAAAAAACAGCAGCAGAAGGACGGCCGCGATTACGGCCGAGGCGACAGAGAGCTTGTCCGAGCCGGATATCTCTTTGACCGCGGAATAGATTGTGACCGATCCGATACCCGCCGCGGCCAGCGCAAAAAGCATGAGAACGGTGTTTTTCAGTATCCAGAGGCAGAGCCTGTATGTGAAGAAGGCTGGAGACGCCCGAAAGACTTTCAGCTGTTCCACATCACCCATGGGGTCATCCGGTTCGGGAGGTACCCGGCACATCTTAAGGACAAGAGATTTCAGCATCGAGTACATGTGTTCAGACCTCTTTTTTACATACGGATTCCAGAGATTTCCTTGTCGCACGCACGTCTTCGGCCATCTGCCGGAGCAGATTCACCATCTCGTTGCCGGAGTTTTCGGGCCCCGAAGTCTTTTGCCCGGAAGCAGGCGCTTCTTCCATGTAACCACGCATGCGACCGTAGATGAAGTCCCTGACCATATCGTATTCCAGCAGGCCTTCAATGGTCATCTCGGCCTCGGCGCTCCCTGAAGCCGTCTGGATCTTCAGATCGGCCAGCCCCAGCCAGCGCTGTATTATTCCGGAATGTTTATGTATGTCCTGTATCCTGTTGTAGGTCAGATTTATTTCACGCCTGAAAAGAAGCCCCCAGCTCATCGTTATACCTTCTTCGTCGAACTTGTAACGCAGGGTGTGGTACCTGAAATACAGAATCGGCAGACTCAAAAATATCAGGGGGCCGCTGATTATCGAGCGTATAAGATACAGTTTTATCAGATTCGCGTGAGGTCTTTCGATCGCGAACACTTTCTCTGTTGCGGGTGCGTTCATCTCAAAGAAGTCCTTTCCGCTTCATTTCCGTTCTCCTGTGAAGAAATTCCAGCGCTCTTCTTATTTCAATCCGAAAATCGGGATCTTCGGCAAACTCTCCTTTTTCCCTGTAGTCCTCCCATAGCCTGATCGCCTCGTCGAATTTGTGTTCCTTCTGCAGCCGGGACGACCGACTCCGCAGCTCCTGGAGAACTTCATTCTTGAGGTTCCGCTCCTTTCGCCTTTTATATTCCAAGGCCAGACGCGGAAGATCACGCATTTTTTCTATCGCCAGGCTCTTGTAGTACGGATCCCCGACTTTCTGAACGTTCTCGAGACGGCGCAGTACCTCCGGATAGTACATGGGGCTTTCATGCTCTTCCAGAAACGATATCGCGCTGTTATACAGCAGCCTGGCCTTCTTCCTGCGGATATTGTCCGAAGCACTCGATGAAATCAGTACCAGGCCGACTAAACAGAGCAGTATGAGCCCGAGTATTAACCCCAGCTTGACGGGGTTGTCGATTACAGCCGCGTTCTGAAAAAAGCTGTTCAGAAAGGGGCGCTTTCCCCCACCGTTTTCCTTGCGGGCCCCTGAAACGTTTTCGATCGGCTTGTCTATGGCCTGGATGTTTTCGATGCCTAAATCAAGTTCTTCGAGCGCGGAGTCCATCGCGAGAATGGCCTCGTTCCAGGACAGATACCGTTTCTCCTTGTCCTTTGACATCATCTTCATGATGAGAACGGAGGTTTTGCGGCTTATATTCGGGTTGCGCGCCCTGGGATCGGGAACCGGGTCGCCCAGATGCTTCGCGATTATGGCCATCGCGCTTTCTCCTTCGTACGGGGGCGAGCCGGTCAGCATCTGAAAAAGAGTAACGCCGAGCGAATACATGTCCGCCCTGAAATCCACGTCCCTTTTAGCCTTGGCCTGTTCAGGGCTGATGTAGAGAGGAGACCCCACCATCATGCCGGCTAGTGTGAGCTCAGTATTGTCAGTGTCGGCTATTACCCGCTTGGATATGCCGAGGTCCATAAGCTTTACTTCGTTTTCCGGTGTGAGCATTATGTTTGCCGGCTTTATGTCCCTGTGAAGAAGTTGGTGCTTCTCCCATACATACTTCAGCGCGAGAGCGACTTGCCGCATGATTATCAGGGCATTCATTTCGGAGAACTTCTCGCCCCCCTCAAGACGCTGCTTGATGTCTTTTCCCGGAATGTAGGACATCGAAAAATAGCATGTCGAATTTTCCACCCCTGTCTCGATTGCCCTTACCACGTTAGGGTGCTCGATCCTCGCAAGCATCCTGACTTCCCTGAAAAAACGGTCAAGATAGGCCTTGTCGCTTACAAGTTCCTCCTGCAGTATCTTCAGCGCCACCGGACGTTCCATGGATATCTGGCTGGCAAGGTATATTTCTCCCATTCCCCCTATCCCTATACGCTCGATTATCCGGTAGTCCCCAACAACGTCGTCCCTGTGGAATTTGACTGCAGGCGGATCCATCTCATAACTGCACCGGGGACAAATTATCTTCGAGTCCCCGGAGGAGTCATCCCACTGGAACTCCTCTTCACAATCCGGACATATGTAGCTGCTGATCACTTTGCTCCCTTGTATACAGAGCCAGTTTCAAAACTCCACGTGAACCGCGTTGGTAGCGCAGGCGCGGCAGACGGCGCTACGAAATGGCTGGCGCATACCATCAACTGTCTGTGCCCGCCATTTCGCCGTGACGCAGACCGCGCCTGCCTGCGTGCCTGCCTGAGCGACTACGCTCGCAGTCAGGCGACGCACAGGCAGGCGGCCACGGAGAGTTTTGAAATTGGCTCTACAGATTCTTAGGTGAATATAATAAGTCCGGCGGGCGGCAGAATCAAATCTGCGTGTAATAAAAATTTTGACTACTTATCTTGCAGTTCTCTCTAAAAGCTTTTATTTTACCCCCCTTTCGTCTCGTCCGTAATGAACTGTACGGTTTTAAGATTTTTCTAACAAAACGGAGTTTTTATGTTTATAACCAGGATGAACAAGTTTTTCGATAAGCACGGTCGATGGACTATCGGGCTTTTCACCATCGTGATAATTTTTGCTTTCGTTCTGTATTTTGCGCCCGGATTCAGCCTGATGGGCCTCTTTCAGAAAGGGGACGGGGGATACGGCCGGATAATGGGGCGGGAGGTGTCCCGGGCGGACATTGAAGAACAGGCCCGGAACGCGATTATCTCATACGCACTGCGTTCCCCGGCAATTGACACCTCGAACCGGATGCTACACGAGATGGCCTCGAAAATGGCGATAGAGAGACTGTTCATGGTGAGGGCCGCGGAGGCAAGAGGCATTCTTGTCGATGACAAAGCAGTCAAGGACTCTATCCGTTCGAATCCCTATTTCCAGACCGACGGGGACTTCGATGCTGAAAAGTTCAACTCGTTTTTTGAGAGGTCCCTTGCGCCGATGGGATGCGAAAAGGAGGAACTCGATAAAACCGTGCGGGAGGACCTGGCGGTCGAACGCCTTCACAACGAGATTATGTCTTCCGTGCTGGTTACCGATTCCGAAATCCGGCAGATCTTCAATAACCTTTATGAAAAATTGACGGTTTCCTACGCGGTTTTCAGCTACGATGATTTTCTTTCCGAAGTGAAGATTGACGACGCGAGGATAGAGTCCTTTTTCAACGCCAACCGCGATTCATATACCGTCCCGGCATCGTCACGCGCACAGATTATACGATTCAACTATATAGATTTCGAGGGCGAGGCGCTGGCGTCCGTTACGAAGGAGGAAGTAAAAAAACGATACGGTCGCGACAAGGAGGATTTCAAGCTCGAGGGCAAGGACAGTATACGTCCGCTCGCTGAAGTCGCCGCCGAAATAAAAAAGGAAATAGCTGAGCCCAGAGCACGGGATATCGCAGCGAAAAAGGCAAAAATGGCCGCTCGGGACATTTATAAGTCCATAGTCCTGGAAAGCGACAAGGAACCTCTGGAGCTTTTTACCGCATACGCCGAGGAAAACGGACTTGAGGTATATGAGACCGGATGGGTGGCCGCGGACGCCGAGGTGATTTCGCGCGTTGGCCCGGAACCGAAACTCGCCGCCGCTATCTCGCGCATAGATCCCGACCTTCATATCTCCGATGCGGTTCTCGGCAAAAAGGCCGCTTTTATCGCTTTGCTGAAGGAGCGGCGCCCGGAAAGACCCGCTGAACTCAACGACCTGCGCGAGCAGGTAGTAGAGGATTACCGCAGGGAAAATGCCCTGCGCATCGCACGCGAAAAGGTCAGAAGCGCGGCCATGGAAATATCCGAACAACTGGATTCCGGCAAGACCTTCGATAAAATTGATGCCGGTGTGAAATTTACGGCGCTCGAACCCTTCGATATAACTTCCGGCGCAGGAATACCTGACGGTGACCTCATAGAACGCCTCGCGATGAAAACCGATGAAAACAGCCTGGCCCCCGCGACCAACACGCCCGACGGCGCTGTGCTGGTATATCTCGAAAAACGCGAACTTCCGCCGGAAGCAGAGTTCCAGGAGAAAAAAGCCTTTCTCGAAAGGTCCTATAGATACCAGAAAGGTAACCTTGTCTGGGGAAACTTCCTTGCCTTGCTCCGCAGCAAGGCACAGGTCCCTCATAATAAACCTTAGCGGAGCGAAAACATGAATCCGGAAAAGACCTCTTTAACAAAGGCTGGCGACGTTTTTGCTCTCGGCCACCACGTGATTGTCGAGTTCTACGACTGCGACCCGCTCGTACTCGTCGATCCTGAAAAGGTCGAAAAAGCATGCGTGGCAGCGGCAGAAGCCAGCGGCGCTACCGTGCTGGATACGCGTTTCACTCCCTTTGAACCCCAGGGCGTCAGCGGCTTTGTCCTTATCGCTGAATCCCACTTCTCCATACATGCCTGGCCCGAACACGATTACGCGGCTGTTGACATATTCACATGCGGGGAAAGCATAGATTTCAACAAGGGAATAAACAGACTTAAAGATGAACTAGGCGCCGACAGCTCCTTCATATCGGCTGATATGAACAGAGGGGTCATTTCAAACAACGGAGTCGAAAGGATGGTCCCCGTCTGCGAGGATACAACCCATGTATATTCCCTCTCATGGCGCGAAAGATTCGAAAAAAGCAACGCGTGGGGACTTCTCACGTCAGTCGATGTCTACAACTGCGATCCGGATATTCTCCGCGATGATAAAAAAATCAGAAACTTCGTCCTTGATCTCTGCGATAAAATCGAAATGAAACGCTACGGCGACTGTGTTGTCGTAGATTTCGGCGAGGACGAAAAAGTGTCGGGATTCAGCATGACACAGTTGATCGAAAGCTCGCTTGTGTCCGGACACTTCGCCAACGCCACCAATACCGCCTACCTGGATGTCTTCAGCTGCAAGTTTTTTGAACCAAGGGATATTGCGGAATTAGCAATATCTTTCTTCAGGGGCCGTCACTACAAGATGCAGGTGGCGCTCAGACGCTGAACACCACAGGCGCCCCGAGGAGGAACTGATAACGTGGATCGTATTATGAAAGGCTGGTTCTCTGAAATATGCCCCATGTGGCCCGGACGCGCCCTGTCCATCGAAATCGAGTCGCTGCTCTTTGAAAAACAGTCGAAATTCCAGAAGATCGAGGTTTACGAAACAAAGAACTGCGGCCGCATGCTTGTGCTCGACGGAATAATCCAGCTTGCGGAGGTGGACGAATTCGCTTACCAGGAGATGATGGCGCATATCCCGCTATGCGCGCATCCGGCCCCCGAAAACCTCCTCGTGGTCGGCGGTGGAGACGGAGGGATACTCAGGGAGGCCGTGCGACATCAGTCGCTTCGGAAGATAGATATATGCGAGATCGACGCCGATGTCATCGAGGTCTCCGAAAAATACCTGCCGTTTACCGCTTGCGGTTACAAGGACCCGCGCGTGGCCGTGCATATAGCAGACGGAAACGAATTTGTAAAAGACGCGGGTTCCAATTACGATGTCATCATTGTGGATTCCTCCGACCCGATCGGCCCCGGAGAAATACTTTTCAGAAAAGAGTTCTATGCGGCCATGAAGAACGCTTTGAGACCCGGCGGTGTCATAGCAACCCAGGCCGAAGCCGTATTTCTGCACCGCGACATCGTTCAGAGCCTGATGAAAATTGCCGACTCCCTTTTTCCGTCATGCGGATACGCAAATATTATCGTGCCGACATACCCGGGCGGCCACATAGGCGCGTGCGTGGCATCTCTGGGTCCCGTGGTGACAAGGCCGGCCAGAAAACTTCCCGACGAGGTACAGGAACAGCTTCTCTACTACAATCCGCGGATCCATGAAGCTTCTTTCGTGCTTCCTAATTTCGCGAAATCCCTTTTCGACGGGGCCGAATGAAAATGCCGGACTCGGAACCCCCGTTTTCCCTCGACGAAAGAGAGGTTTCCTGCGTTGTAGGCGTACGGGAAGAGGGAATAAGGCTGGATGTCTACCTGTCGAAACGTTTCTCATACCATTCAAGAAACGAATGGCAGGAACTGATCAGGGACGGAAGCATTCTTATTAACGGCAAAACCGGCAAGCCGTCCGCGCGGATTTCGCGGGATGACCGGATAAGCTTCGCCCACCGCGGAGAGGAGCCGAAGATCGATGCCCGTTTCAAGCTCGTCTATGTCGATGACGCTGTGCTCGCAGTCGATAAACCGGGAAATCTTCCGTGCCATCCCGCCGGAGCGTATTTCAAAAACACACTGTGGAGCCTGCTTTCCCGGGAATTCCCAGAAGCCCGGCCGGTACATCGCCTCGATCGCGAGACTTCCGGCGTCACCATCTTTGCACGCGGCGCGGAAAACGCGAAAAGGCTTTCAAAACAGTTCGCCGACAGGGAAGGGCGGGTCAAAAAGAGATATACCGCGCTCGTCTTCGGAGCATTTCCCGAAAAACTGCACGCGGAAGGATTTCTGGTTGACGACATGTCCAGCCCCGTAAGAAAAAAAAGACGTTTTATTACCGAACCCGAAGCCGGAAATGACCGCGAATATGCCAAAACCGTATTCTCCCTTGTTTCGGAAAAAGACGGGATAAGCACGGTCGAAGCCCGCCCGGTAACCGGCAGAATGCACCAGATTAGAGCTACATTGCGGTCCCTGGGATTTCCACTCGTAGGCGATAAACTCTACGGCCCAGACGAAACCGTGTTTCTGCGCTTCTCGCAGGGCGGAATGACCGATAAAGACAGAAAACTGCTGCTCCTGGACAGGCAGGCGCTCCATGCATCCTCCATAACCCTTTCACATCCCGTCTCCGGAAAACAGATCGTGCTTCAATCGCCACTTCCACGCGCTTTTAGCAAATATATGAGCTGAGGCGCTCTGTCAGGCGTCGTCTTCAGCTCCTTGTTCATTCAGTTCTTCTTGGGATTCTATCCAGCGCTTCCACGCTCACGTAGGGAACAAATCCGAGTGCCTGTTGTTTGCCGTACGCGTCGGCAATGGACGCGGATTTCTTTGCGTAGTCGATACCCAGCACAAGCTTGCCGGTTTTCATCGAACAGTGCCTGCATCTTTTGTGATTCCCCATTGTTTTTAGGAATATACCACCCGGAAAGGGATTTTTCCAGGACCTGCGCAACATCCCAAATCTAAAAACCCCGGCTTGCGATCATAATAATAGGCAATAAAAAAGCTTAAACTCAAAAAACAGTAACCGTTAAGCTGGGGGGATAGACTGGATTCTCAGATGCTTCTTGAAATCGC
>CAZGYO010000107.1:0-8347 GCA_964530455.1 uncultured Victivallales bacterium | reverse complement strand
TTATCTGGATCCCCGGCGTAAGACGCTCGGACTTTGCGCCAGTATTAAATGATACGGAAAACATATTGCGCTTGCGTATTTCAGGATTATAACTTTTTAAGGATAAGCGATTTGAAATATCTGCCTGAAAACCACGAAATGCTCGCCATGGAACGCGAGGTTTGGCAAAGCGGTTTCGCCTGCATCGCCGGAGTCGACGAGGTGGGCCGGGGGCCCCTGGCGGGACCACTCGTGGCCTGCGCCGCGGTCTTCGCAAAAGGCTGCCCTGTTCCGCCGGTCTTCGATTCAAAGACTCTGTCAGCAAAAAAACGATTGCAGCTCAGAAAAGAGCTACTGTCACTGCCCGGCTTCACATACGCACTGGTCGAAGTCTCCCCTGAAGAGATTGATTCCCTCGACATACTCCGGGCGGCGCACGAAGCGTTCCGCAGATCGCTACGGAAACTCGGGTCTTGCGACTACGCGCTGGTCGACGGCCTCCCGGTACCAGGCCTTCCGGTACCAGGCCGCTCTATAGTCAAAGGCGACGGCAAATCGGCCAGTATCGCGGCAGCCAGCATTCTCGCGAAACTCGCAAGAGACGAAAAAATGACGAGATACGCAGAAGAGTTTCCGGGATACGGATTTGAAAAACATAAGGGCTACGGAACAAAAGAACATCTCGAATCCCTGGAAAGACTCGGACCGTGCCCCATACACCGACGCTCGTTCGCCCCCGTCAGGGCGATTTGTTCAGGAGCGCCAAAACAGCTGGAACTTTTCTAATGCGGGACCGACAGCAAGAGCGAAGATGAAAAGAAAAAGAATGGCTTCATGAAATATGCGGGCAAACCGGCAGGTTTCCGCGTGGCTGATCTGCAAGCATTGGAAGCTGGCTGTCCTTGTCCGACAGAACATAATCCGTCCCGCAGGAAGGCCACTCTATGCCTATGTCCGGATCATCCCAGAATATCCCGTACTCGTCGTCCGGAACATAGAAATTGTCGCATTTGTAAATGAAATCGATTTCATCTGAAAGGACGGCAAACCCGTGCGCGAACCCACGGGGAACATAAAGCTGGCAGCCGTTCTCACCGCTCAGTTCCTCCCCCGCCCATTTTCCGAAAGTCGGTGAATTCAAACGGATATCCACGGCGACGTCAAAGACTCTGCCGCGTATTACAGTTACGAGTTTGGCCTGGGGATTCTCCAGCTGGTAATGCAATCCCCTGAGGACGCCCTTTCTTGAGCGCGACCAGTTGTCCTGGACGAATACAGCCTCTATCCCTTCGGCAATGTACTGCTCCCTGTGATAGGTCTGCTGAAAAAAACCACGCCTGTCACCGTGCCGGTCGGGCCTTGCAAGTTTAACTTCCGGAATCGACAGCGGTACTAGTTCCATTGATTTCTCCTATGATAATTTTCCACTTCGATTCTTGTTTTTGATTTTTTTTGAGCCAGTTTCAATTTCCGAATCTGGTCGACCAGCCCCCAGTTCCATGCGGGGGATAGCCGGAAGCTCAATCGCCAGAACCACATTCAAGCCCTTTTCGCTGGACAACTCCTCTTTCTTCAGCGCGACAGCATGCAAAGAGTAAAATCTAGCAGGCCGGGACCTGAAAATCAAGCTGCGCATTTTCATCAAACATCCGCGCGCAAGCTCTTGCAATTTCCCGTCTTCAGCCTAATGTGTTCCTTCATCGACCGTTTTTACTCAGTTGAGCCAGTTTAAAAGGAAAGATGCTTTGTCTCAGAAAAAAATATACAGGATAGAACTGACCCCGGTCCCGGAATGGGGAGATCCCAGGGGCGAAAGCCTGAAAAAACAGCTTGAGAGTTTCCTTGAAATACATGTTGATGAAATCCTCTCCAGAGACGTCTACACCGTTTCCGCGCATATCTCAACAAACGAAGCAGAAAAGATCGCCGCGGAACTCAAAAATCCCGTTCTCCAGTCTTCATGTCTCGGTGAAACTCGCAATACCGGTTGCGCATGGCTGGTCGCGGTCGGTTTCCGCCCGGGAGTAACGGACAATGTCGGGCGCACTGCGGAGGCGGCCGCCGGGGATATTATCGGGCGCGAACTTCGCGAGGACGAAAGTATCTTCAGTTCCGTGGAATATCTCTTCTACGCTCCAGATTTAGATAGAAAAGGAATCGAACACATCGCAAAAGACCTACTCGCCAACGAACTCATCGAGACCGTAAAAATCTATTCCAAAGCCGACCTGACCGAATCCGGTATCGAACCGAATCTTCCCTTTGTGGAGGCATCGGGCGGCGGAGATGTCGGAAAATTCGACCTGGAAGTCAGCGACTCCCAACTTCTTGAGATCAGTAGAAAAGGTGTACTCGCGCTGAATCTGGAGGAGATGAAAGCTATACAGCAGTATTTCAGAAATGCCGGGGGAAGAGATGAGTTCGGTCTTTCCAAAGCCCCTACGGATGTCGAACTTGAGGTCTTGGCACAGACGTGGTCGGAACACTGCAAACACAAGATCTTCGACGCGGAAATCGACTATACCGACGAAGACGGCCGGACTGAAAAGATAGTATCGCTGTTCAAGAGCTGTATTCAGCAGAGCACAAAGGAAATAGGCGGGGAAATCGACTGGCTGGTCTCCGTGTTTCACGACAATGCGGGCGTAATAGCCTTCAACGATAAAATAGACCTGGTATATAAGGTCGAGACTCACAACAGCCCTTCCGCGCTCGATCCCTACGGCGGCGCGATGACGGGCATCGTCGGCGTCAACCGGGATCCGATGGGCACAGGTATGGGAGCCAACCTGCTCATCAATGTATGGGGCTACTGTCTGGGCTCTCCGTTCATTCCCGAAAGCGAAGTCCCCAAAGGACTGCTGCACCCGCGCCGGCTACGCGACGGAATTCATAAAGGAGTGATCGACGGCGGCAACCAGAGCGGAATACCTTACGGCCTCGGCTGGGAGTACTTCGAGCCGCGCTACCTGGGAAAGCCGCTTGTCTACTGCGGAACGGTCGGCACACTTCCAAAAAGTATCGGGGGAGTCAAAGGTTTTGAAAAGTCTATACTGCCGGGCGACCTCATAGTGATGGCGGGTGGAAGGATAGGCAAGGACGGCATACACGGGGCCACCTTCTCAAGCGAGGAACTGCACAAGGACAGCCCGGTGCAGGCTGTACAGATAGGGGATCCCATAACTCAGAAAAAACTCAGTGATTTTATTTACGAAGCCCGCGATGCCAGGCTCTACCGCTGGATCACTGACAACGGTGCAGGCGGACTTTCCTCGAGCGTGGGCGAAATGGCCGCCGCGTGTAACGGCTGCAAAATAGATCTGGCAAAAGCGCCACTTAAATATGCCGGACTGCAGCCCTGGGAGATACTGGTCTCCGAAGCTCAGGAAAGAATGAGTTTCGCCGTACCCCGGGAACACATTGATAAATTCCTGTCTCTCGCCGAAAAAAGGGACGTGGAGGCAAGCGTTCTCGGCGAGTTCACCGAAAACGGAAAATTCCATGTCCTCTACGGCGGCAGGACCGTGGCCCTGCTTGATATGAACTTCATGCACGAGGGGTGTCCGAGGATGAAACTCTCCGCGAAATGGGAAAAACCCGTATTCGAAGAACCAAACCTTAACGGGCGCGATATTGGCGAAGATCTGCCGGCCATGCTGGCAAGGCTCAATATCTGTTCAGGCGAATACAAGGCGCGTCAGTACGACCACGAGGTCAAAGGACTCAGCGTTGTCAAACCCTTTGTCGGCAAGGAGCGCGACGTCCAGAGCGACGCCACCGTAAGCATGGTCGAACCAATGGGAAAAGAAGGGGTAGTGCTGGCTTCTGCCATAGTTCCGCGCTACGGCGATATCGACACCTACCACATGATGGCCTCGGCAATCGACCTGGCGGTCAGGCGCGTCGTGGCCGCGGGCGGCGGGCTGGACCGGATAGCGGGCCTGGACAATTTCTGCTGGCCCGACCCGGTACAGAGCGAAAAAACCCCCGATGGAGAATACAAACTGGCTCAACTCGTCAGGGCGAACAAGGCGCTCTACGATTATACCAAGGCGTACAATGTTCCTTGCATCTCCGGCAAAGACAGCATGAAAAACGACAGCACCGTGGGCGGTGAAAAAATATCTATTCCACCAAGCGTACTTTTCAGCGTGATCGGTAAAATAAACGATGTCGGCAACGCGGTCACGCTTGATGCCAAAAAAAACGGCGACCTCGTATATGTCCTCGGCGCCACAAAAGCGGAACTCGGCGGCAGCGAATACTACAACATGCTCGGAGCCACAGGCAATACGGTGCCCCGCGTGAATGCCGAAAAGGCAATGAAGATATACCAGGCGATTTCGCAACTTACAGGCGCCGGACTTCTCCGCTCGCTGCACACCCCCGCACTGGGCGGTCTGGGGGTAGCATTTGCGAAAATCGCAGCCGCCGGCCGGCTCGGGATGGAGATTCATCTTGATGCTGTACCCCGCGACGACGGACTTTCAGCGCAGGAAATCCTGTTTTCCGAATCCAACAGCCGTTTCGTCGCGACATCCGCGCCCGAAAACCGCGGCGAAGTCGAAAAAGCTCTTGAAGGAATACCTTTTGCCTGCGTCGGAAAAGTAACCCGCAACCAGGAACTGAAAATCAGATCCTCCAACAAAATTTTCAGCTTTCCGATCTCACGAATCGTCTCCTCATACAAAAATACTCTGGAAAATGTCTGAAGAAACCTTTCTTCCAACGGACAAATCAGGCGCGGCATTTGATAATATTCACTCAAAGCTATAATATAAACGTGGATTCGTGAGATTATCCTGACGGCGCAGATGCGAACTTATTCAGCGTGACGGCGCAGTGAATGCTCCAAGTATTTAATGACGAAGGCGATCCACATTCAGGGCATCCCCGCGGGGCATTGACCCGACGAATTTTGGTGTAATATATGACAGATTCAAAAAGACCGCTGTGGGCCCCCTGGCGAATTGATTTCATCCGTGACGGAGACAAAGACAGGTGTTTTCTCTGCGGGAAAAAGGATGACTTCGAAAGCGTTGACGAGGAACTCGTGATATATCGGGGTGAAAATATCTTTGCAATACTTAACCGGTATCCCTACAACAGCGGGCACCTGATGCTTGCACCATACGAACACGTTCCGGACATATCGAAAATAAGCCCGGAAGCCAGATGCGAGATGATGGACCTTGTGGTTATTGCCAGAAAGTGTATTCTGGACGCAGTGAAACCCGAGGGTTTCAATATAGGACTCAACGAGGGGGCCGCCGGCGGAGCCGGATTCAAGGACCACCTACACTTGCATATCGTGCCCCGATGGGCGGGTGACAATAATTTCATGCCCGTTATAGGCGGCGCGCGAGTCGTTCCGGAAGCGCTTGTGAAAACCGCCAAGCACCTGCGGAAGGCATGGCCGGAAAAAGAATGAAGATTTCCTCGGGATAAACCACTAACCCGCATGCCATTATGAAAAATTTTAAAAATTAACTTATTTGTCTGAATTTTAATGGTAGTTAAGTTCAAACCAATGAACCAATGAAACCTCATCCTGCGGGATGACAATGAAAAAAGATATAAACGATATAAAGAGCCAATTTCAAAACTCCCCGTGGCCGGGCTAACCGGGAAATATCGGACTTGAAAAAAAAGAATCCCGTCAAAATCTATTTGGAATATGCCGCTTTCCTCGCGGCATACCTCCTGTTGCGCCCGGTGCCGATACGCGTCGCTTTCTTTATCAGCCGAATTATTGCCCGCTTTTTCTATATCCTGGACGCGCGCCACCGAAAACGCACAATCAAACATATAATGCACGCCGGCCTGGCGGAAACAGAAGAAAAGGCCATTCCAATGGCAAAGGAAAATTTCCGCCATTTCGCGCGGCTTGCCGTGGAAATACTTAAGATGCCCGGCTACATCAATCCTGACAGCATCGAAAAACACATCAGAATAAGCGGTTCGGAAAAGGCGAAGAAACTTTTCTTCGAAAAGGGCGCCGACGGAAAAGCACAGTCGCCAGCCATAGTCGTAACCGCACATTTCGGCAACTGGGAGATCGCGGGCATTTCATACAACATCCTTTCCGGAATTCCGCTCCTCACTGTGATGCGACCTCTGGACAATCCGAAAATCGGTAATTTCCTCTACCAGAGAAGACAGGGGTTCAATCACAGAATCTGCGATAAAAGCGGAGCCGTTAAACCCCTGCTCTCCGCTCTCAAAAAAGGCGAATCCGTATGCATTATATCCGACCAGCACGCCAGCCGAACGGAGGGCGTGGAAACAAGTTTCTTCGGACATCCTGCCAGAACCCACAGTTCCCCCGCCATGCTGCACCGCCGCACAGCTGTCCCCATACTGGTCTCGGTCCCTATGAGAACCGAAGGTGTTTTTCAGTTCGAGTTCCTCTGCGCCGATCCCATAATGTTCACTCCAACAGACAACAAAGAAAAGGATATCCGTGAAATAACACAGTCACTGACAAGCGCCCTTGAAAAACTTATCAGACACGACCCGGCACAGTGGCTATGGGCCCACCGGCGCTGGCTGGATGTCAGGTAAAATCAGCGACTCTAACCCGTATATTTCACGGTAAATTATCCTTTGCCTGACGACTGTTCAATGTGGAGCGAACTCCGGACAAAACGAAAGTCCATTTCCTTTTCGTCCCTGTATGGTAGAGATTTCGTGGCATCTGAAAATCTTTATCCTTGAACGCGAGATGCAAAGGTGTTAGTTTTCATCTATCGGAATTGCCATGAGATACAAGGAACCACTATTTCGTCCGCCTGCCGAGGCGCACAGCCTGATATTCCAGGTTGCCTACGGCTGTCCGCATAACAGATGTCTTTTCTGCGGGATGTACAAGGGGGTAGGCTATGCAGAACGCGAAATCGGGGATGTGCTTGCGGAATTCGCCGAGGGTGCGCGCGAGTTTCCTGAAACCCGGAGGATATTCCTGGCAGACGGCGACGTGATGTTCACGGGTTCGCTGCGCCTGCTGGAGATGCTGCGCGAACTCAACGCGCTGTTTCCGCGGCTCAGCCGGGTTAATATCTACGCCAACGCAAGTTCAATATTGAAGTTCACCGAAGCGGAACTCCGCGAGGTCAGCAGATTGAAGCTGAACACACTCTATCTCGGCCTTGAAAGCGGTTGCCAGGAACTGCTCGAGAAGGTACACAAGGGAGAGAACGCCGAGGAAATGGTGGAAGCGGTGCGGGTCTCGCAGGCCTGCGGGCTGAAAGCCTCTGTAATGATACTTCTCGGGCTCGGAGGCAGAGAGCTTTCTGAAAAACATTCACGTTCGACGGCGGAAGTGCTGAATCGGATGCAGCCCAGGCTGCTTTCCGCGCTCAGGTTCGTCGAATATCCCGGATGCAGAATGTTCCGGGGCTATGCAGCCGCCTCTGAATACGACGCGGTACGCGAACTTCGCGAAATTGCCGCCGGTGTCGAGCTGCACAAAACTGTGTTCCGCGCGAACCACGCGTCGAATCCGGTCCCGCTGGAAGCCAGGTTTCCCCGGGACAGGGACAAGCTTGTAGAGGAACTCGACGGACTTCTTGAGTCCGGGTCCCTGGATAAAAACGGTCCCGGCAGGCTTCCCATGTTTCTGTAATTCCTTGAAATACTGTTTTTACACACTTATATTGCCGTCAAAACAAAGGGGTATTTTAATATGAGAACACTCTTTTTCACGGCTGTCTTTCTTTTTGCTGGCGTGTTCAACATCCGTTCAGACATGGGATCCATTGCATATAACAAGGCAAGGATTTTCGAACCGGAACAAAAAGCCTGTATATGCTGGAACGGCGAGGAGGAAATACTGATACTTTCTACGGACCTGAAAAGCTCCAAGCCCACTAAAGTCCTTGAAATGATTCCGTTCCCGTCTGAACCTGAGGTAAGCGAAGGTGATATTAAAGTCTTCAACAGAGCTGTATCCCTGATCAACTCCAAATTGGAAATCGGGTTGATAAATAGGTTGGACGATATGTTTAGCACTTCAGGCGACGTCCCCGCCCCCGCCGCGGAGCTGACTTTTCACGATAGGATAGGCGCCCATGATATTTTTGTAATCCACGTGCTGGACTCCGGGAATTTCATTGAATGGGTCCAGGACTTTTTCAAAGACCGCAATGTCGACTATCCGGGGATTCCGGATGAATTGAAAAAAGTGATAGCCGAATATATCCTGGACGGATACAAGTGGTTTGTATTTGACGTGGTATCTCTCGGGGACAAGATAAAATCTAAAGACGCGATAAAGTTCCGTTTTAAAACTGACCATTTATACTATCCTCTCAGAACTCAAACTTCCCAAGAAATCAACATTTTTTATAACTACAGCCATTTTTTGACT
>CAZGYO010000106.1:0-8350 GCA_964530455.1 uncultured Victivallales bacterium | reverse complement strand
CTGTCGGCCAGCGGTCGCGGGAGGAGGTACTGCCCCCTCTTGTTTATGACAAGTTCAGATTCAAGCTCCTTTGTTTCGCCTGGAGAAAGTACATCTGCGGACGCGGCATCGCCCTGTCTTTCGACATCCGTACCGAGCTGAATCCCGTCCAGAACGATATTGAAAAGCGGTAAAAAGGACCTGTTCTCTACCGTATATCTGAGTTTGAAAGGAAGTCCCGCGACAGTACGCGAAGGGACGTCTCTGGTCATCGATAACCTCGGCCTGAAGATGAAACCGAACACGAGATCAGTGACGAACAGCCCCATCAGCCCGGTGGAAAGTATACGAATGCCTGCCTGCGTGGACATGGTCCCATAGAAAACTACCATTAAACTGATTGCTGCAAGCATTCCCCCGGGAATGGTGAAAAACCGCCTGTAGTACGCGTAGATCCAGTATGCAAGCATGAGAGTGGGGGAGCGGTAACGAAAACCTGTCACAAGGTAGGGAAGATTGACCCAGTCCGGCCCCTTGTACAGCTTTTCTTCCAGGCTTTTTATTTTTCTATAGAGTCGCATGTCAAATCTGTACTGTTCCCCTACTCCGGTTTACAAAAAACAGATTCGAGAGACGCACTGCTCGAAACTTTCCTGCCCGCTTATTATCCCTATCTCCACGCGAAGAAAAAATACCGGGATGTCCCTGCGATCCAGGCGCGGCATCCTTACAGCGTCTTTCTCAGTGGTGAGGATGAGATCCGCGCCGTTTCTCTTTGCCGAGTTTATCACGTTTATTATTTCCTGCTGGTTGAAGCGGTGGTGGTCCGCGAACCTTTCGACATGGACAATATCGGATCCGAAGTCGCTCAGAAACTCCTCGAAGCTCTCAGGGCATGCTATTCCGCTTAAAGCACAAATTTTCCTGTTTTTCAGGATCTCAAGAGGCTTGCGTTCGCCCTTGTTATAGGCATCCTCAAGGTAGAGCGGTTTATGGCGGCATTCTATGATTTCGGCTTTGCGGTTGTGTTTTCTCAGGAACTTTTTGAGGTGGCGCAGGTGCGGCTCTCCATCGGATTTGGTAAGAAAAATATAGTCCGCGCGCCGGATGTTTTTTATGGGCTCGCGCAGAAGCCCTCTGGGCAGCACGTGGTGGTTGTGGAACGGTTGCGTGGAGTCCACAAGAACAATATTAAGCCTGGGCTTGAGATCCAGATACTGAAAACCGTCGTCGAGTATCAATGTGTCGGCTTCAAACTCGGATATGGCGTAACGGCCGGATTTCACGCGGTCCTTGTCTACCAGGACAATCACATCTTTCAGGTTTGAAGCCAGCATGTAAGGCTCGTCGCCCGCCATTGCCGAGTTAAGCAGCAGGCTCTGCCCGTCGGAGACGACCCTTGGCGGAACTTCGTGTTTTTTTGAGGAGAAAAGCTGATAGAGTTTTTCGAAAAAGGTTCGGTCCCTGCTTCGGTATCCTCTGCTCAGTACGGCCACCGTGCGCCCATTCTGCTTCAGCGAACGCGCGAAAACCTCGACTACAGGAGTCTTGCCCGTTCCACCGCAGGTCAGGTTTCCGATACTGACGACCAGGCAGCCCAGCGAACGGTTCCGGAACACACGTTTGTCGTAGAGCCAGTGCCGGAACTGCACGGCGTTGTTGTAGCAGCGGGAAAACATAAACAGGGCTCCACGCATGATGCAGTCCGCTTTTCCGTGGGCCTCCTCGTTAATCATCCTGAGGAAGAATTGTTCCAGCGCTTCATTGAGTTTTCTTGTGGATATCATTCGCATTCCGTTCCGCCTGAACAAGTCAGGCTGAAAAATTGTTTCTCACTGAAAAATACTATATCACCGCTTCTATCCTAAAAAAGCAGTTGCCGCGGCGTAGTGTGGATTTATTTCCGATCAGGGAGCTGTAGATGCAGTAATGAAAATTGAATATGACAGGCGGAACACTTCTGTATGAAATCGGTGTTTTTCTGAAATTTTCAGTGTCGCGAAGCCAGTTTCAAAATTCCGCGTGAACCCCCTTGGTAGCGGAGAGTTTTGAAATTGGCTCAGCGGAATCAGTATTCGTGCAAAACTCCGGTCAGAGCTTCGGCGAATACCGCCGCGTTTTCACGGCGGCTGTTCTTCCAGAAACTTGTACGAACGGCCCCGTAGGCCACCTGCCTGGAACAGCCCATGGCAAGAAGCGCCATGCTGGGGCCGCTTTTCTCCGATTCGCATGCGCTCCCCGAAGAGACCATTATTCCTTTTTTCGAAAGCATGCGCACAAGTATGGCACCCTGGGCCGGAGCCAGGCTGAAGTGCAGGATGTACGGAGACAAATCTCCAGAAACTGTCATTTTAAGTTCAAACCCAGCCGGAACATTCATTTCCAGAAGAGACTTTCTGAAAGCCATGTTTATCTTCGATATCCTGTCGAAAAGCATGCCGCCGCCGGAAAGCAGATTGTCCAGGGCATATGTCAGCGTCAGCGCCGCGGCGACATCCACGCGTCCGGCCAGGTGGTATCTGCTTCTGGCATCCTCCAGGAAACGACCCAGCCCGGCATCTTTGTGGATCAAAGCCGCACCGCCAGGCGCCCCGATCTTGTGTCCGGCGACCAGAGCCGCATCGGGCGACGCATCTCCCCACGGAATCTCGATCTTAGCCGCGGACTGTACCGTGTCAATTAAAAACAGAGCACGTGGAGACTTCTCCCTGAGGATCCTTCCAGCCCTGATGGGATCCTGGATCGCCCCCGTCTCGCTCTGCACATGTGTAAGCACGGCCAGACGGGTATTGCCGTCCAGAAGCGACGAGAAACTCTCCAGATCCAGCCGTCCATCACGAAGAACAGACGGCCTGCGGATCTCGCAGTCACTTCTGAAATCCAGAGGCCCGCGCACCGCAGGATGTTCAAGCATGGAGACCACCGCGTTGCCGCCGGAAAGAAATGGCTGCCTGAGAAAGACCGAAAGGGCGTCGGTCGCGGAATGCGCGCGGAAAACCCTGTATTCGGTACCGGCTCCGAGAAGTCCGAGCAGCCGCTCCGAGTCCTCCGCAAGACTCCTTTCCGCCCTGCGCCCGGCAATGTGCGGGGATTCCGGATTCGCCGGAAACTCCAGGCATTTTTCGGAAAAAAACTCCGCCGTTC
Source organism: uncultured Victivallales bacterium (assembly GCA_964530455.1). Lineage (GTDB taxonomy): Bacteria > Verrucomicrobiota > Lentisphaeria > Victivallales > CAZGYO01 > CAZGYO01. Next base: position 5,227 of record CAZGYO010000106.1, on the reverse strand, counting down.
CCGGATCCACGGGACTGCAGGCGGCGCTGTCGAGATACATTTCGGTTACGGACATCTTATCTTGCCGCCTCCATCAGGGCTCACTTGAAAAAGTCGCGTTTCGGAGATATCTTCTCCAGATACTTCATGAGCCGCTCCAGACGCTCCACGTGCTCTGCATCAACCACGTGCTCAACCCGGCATGCTATTTCTTCGGCGCGCCTTTTAGAACAGCCAAGTATCTTCACATAAAACTCTTCAAGTATACTGTGCCTCGCTTGCAGCTGCAACGCGATCCGTTCCCCTTTCCCCGTCAGTGTCACCGCCTTTCTCGCCGAATAGTTTACAAGCCCCATTGAGGAAAGCGTCCTCATGGCCTCTGTTACCGATGCCATCCGGTTCGACAGGCTTTCCGCAATCTCCTTGACGTGCGCGTGCCCGTGTTTACGGCAGAGTTCATAGACCGATTCCAGGTATATCTGCTGTTTCAACGAAAGTTGCGAAGCTTTTTCAGGCTTCTCTGATTTTGTCTTTTTCCTTTTCAGCTTGCTCATGTAACTTTTCTTTCCCGGATTCAAGAGCCAATTTCAAAACTGGCTCTCAAGATAATAATAAAACAGTGCCGCGAGAATAACCCCGTGGTTTATCTTTCCCTCTCTTATCATCCGGTCCACTTGTCCCGCCGGTACAAGCACGGGTTCTATGTCCTCACCGGGGTCAAGCCGTTGCCCGGCCGTCCTCTCGCAGTTCCTCACAAGTACCGTGTAACAGGTGTTTCTCTGTATCGCCGGATTCGGGCACATGCGCCCGATCACCGAGGCTTCAACTCCGGAAAACCCGGTTTCCTCGGCAAGTTCACGCAACCCCGCCTCCACAGGACCGGCATCTGTCCCGTCAATGTAGCCTCCGGGAATCTCCCATTCGAAGCTCCTGTTCCCGTGCCGGAACTGTCTTATCATCACGAATTCCTTCCTGGAGGTGAGAGCTATCACGTTCACCCAGTCGCCGCATTCCAGAAGATAAAATGTGCCCTCCCCGCCGTTCCGTGGAGATACGGCACGCTCTCTCAGCACGTTGAATACCGGAGTCCGCAACAGCTCCTCCGAAGATTTAAGAGGCCATTCTTTCAATTCCATATTATGATCCGACACTTCTTTTACCTGCTTCCCGTCTCTATTCTTCCCTGCTTTGTACATGCGTACATATTCAGTCAACCACGTCGGAGTCGGGGCTGAGACACTCGAAGACTGTCCAGTACTGACCCCGAGCAAACGGGGTTTGCTGAATATGTACGAACACGGTTCACGCGGAGTTTTAAAACTGGCTCTAAAAGATACCGTAAATCTCAGCGCCCGGAACAATTCTTGCAATAATTCGCGCGAAATGCATTCTTATACTATACCAAATTTTGAAATAGATGCAATATTAATGCTCAAGGAGATGGAAACACCCGAATGTGCAATGAAGACAGCCGTAATTGATATAGGCAGCAATTCTATAATAATGCTGGTTGCCAAATGCAAACCCGGCGGCGAGATTGAGCCCGAAGGCGAGATCTATGCCGTCACAAGGCTTGGTGAAGGCGTACACAAAACAGGCAACCTGTCCGAGGACGCCGCCGCGCATACTCTCGAAGTGCTGAAAGAGATGAAGCTGCTTGCCGAAAAGGAACAGGTCGACCAGTTTATCGTGACGGCTTCCAGCGCTGTGCGTAACGCGGTCAATAAAAGCGATTTTCTTGTCAAATGCTATGAATGCCTTGAAATCTTTCCGCAGGTGCTGAGCAAAAAGGAGGAGGCCAGGTTCTCGTTCATGGGAACCGCAGCCGGATATTCGGAGATGTCCTCGATTGTCAGCATCGATATCGGGGGCGGAAGTACCGAAGTGGGCTTCGGAAGCAGAAACATCCTGATGGGAACCGAAAGCATGGATATAGGATGCATATCTCTCTGCGAGTCTTTCAGTATAGGAAAAGGGATAGAATGGATACACAACCGAATACGCGCCAAGAAGTACATCCATAAAAAACTTGCAAAACTCGATAAAACCCTGGACATATGGCTTGAGGAACGCGCGCCTGTAATAGTCGCGACCGGAGGGACGGCCACGACTTACGGCGCAGTTCTTCTGGAACAGGATATATTCGACCGCAAACAGATAAATCAGGTCAGGAGCAACCGCAAGGAACTGAATTTCAACTACCGCAGAATCGCGAGGATGAGCCTTAAGAAACGCAAGGCGTTGCGCGGTCTTCCGGAGGATCGCGCGGAGATATTCCCCGCCGGCCTGCTGATACTCTCAACCTTCCTCGAACATTACGGTTTCGACAACTTCGGGGTAACCGGCAATGGGCTCAGAATGGGGATACTGCGCTCTTTCATGCGGGGCGATGGCAGTTCGGACTAAGAAGTCCAAAACCCGAAATCCAGACAAATATGCTACGAAAAACGATCCCGAACGCATTAAACGCTGGGGCGAGATCGTATATAAACAGATCGACCGGCGCTGGAGTTGAAAAACCGTTTGCGCCCTGATCAGTCATCCACGGGCAGCCCTGTGTTGTAGCCGAGAACGCGTTTCTGGTATCCGTCGTCGGGGCGGTTGTGGCGTCCGTCCGGCCAGACAAGTTTTTCCGGGCCACCTGACAATGAACGGAATCCTCTTTTAAAACTCTCCGTGGCCGCGCGGAGTTTTGAAACTGGCTCCATAACCCTAAAATATCGATTTTTCATGAAATAACGGGGCTAATGTCACGAATTCATGAGATTAATAAGTACATATTCAGTGAACCACGTCGGGGTCGGGGCTGAGACACTCGAAGACTGTCCAGTACTGACCCCGAGCAAACGGGGTTTGCTGAATATGCACATACTCAAGAGGTCGCTTCAGGGCCGATTCAGTTCAGCGGGCATACCTGTACGCCCGGCTCGGGGCCGAGACGTATATCACATCGTTCCTCCAGTCCCACGCGAAATCATAGTAACTGTGGCTCTGTATCCATCTTTTACCTTCGGGTGGAGCCTCGGCGATCTTTTTCCATGTCTCGCCCTGGTCAGTCGATTCATATACGCCTTCGCGGCTGAGTCCTAGCATATGCGAGTCGTCTTCAGCTGGCTGCGGTGCATATGTGAAGGCCGGTGAATTCGGCACGATTTTCCATGTCTTCCCGCGGTCGACGCTCTTGAGCAAGCCTTTCGGGGAATGCAGGTATGCGCGTTCCTTGTACGCGAGAGCGGAGGAACAGTTGCAGTCGCCGTACACGCTTAGATCCGAGACCTTTTCCCAGGTCTTCCCCTCATCCGCGCTGCGGTAAATCCCGTCGTCGGGGGAACTGTTACGGCTGCCGACGCAGTAGATATAGACACCGTCGCCGAGTGCGCCGACATTGCAGATATTGTCCCGTTTGGCCACCTCTTCAGAGTTTTTTCCCGCGTCTTTCGAGAGTATCAGTATATTATTGTGCCGGGGCTTTGATAGAATAGGTTTTATCTTGCCGACCGCCGACCAGTCTGCCGCCACGAGATCGCCGTCGAGCGGCCATGTTTCGATGGTCACACCATCCCAGCTCAGTGCCTGGTACGTTTTCTTGTCGTTGAAGCCGTGGCTGCATGTCAGGACGAAACCGGGACCGTAGGGATTGATGCTTTCGCCCTTGCACACGCTGGTGTATTTCTGTGCGTCGGCGCGTTCGAGTTTTCCGCCGGGTCCGCCGTAGGTCCAGAGTCCGATTCCCGCAAAGTTTATGTAGACCCTTCCTGACCGGTCGTAAAACATTCCGTTCGAGAAACCCGTGTAGTGTCCCCTGTATTTGGCGACGGGTTCAACGCCGGCTTTGACCAGCTTATCAAGCATCTCCGAGGCAATGTCCACCCACTCGTTCTTGCGGTCCTCAGGCGCGAGCTGGATACTCACATCCGGCATCGGAAACGGCCGGTCGGCCTTCCACACGTTGCCTGCCTTGTCGGTGACATCCTGATCGGAGCCGCAGTTGACGCGCAGCTTGAAAGGATCGCCGAGTATTTCGAGTCCGCAGATCGCGTATCGGTCGGCGTGGCCGTGTTTCTCCTTGTGTTTACGCGGGAAACGAACCCTGAGCGCTTTGCCTTCAACCTTCGCCTTGAATTCTACCTGCGCCGCAACGGCTTTTTTCGGATCCTTTTTTCCAGGGACAAGACACGGAGTGTGCCCGATAACTTCGCGTCCGCCGCAGGCCACAAAGAACCCCACACCCTTCTTCTCCACGGCTTCGAGGTAATGAACAACAACCCGATATTCACCGTCAGGCAACGCGATCTCGTAGTAGATCGGCTGCGTCGCCTGCGTCCGGTAGATCTCGGGATTGTCCGTGCCTGCAACCGGCGTGGACGGGTCAAGCGAAGAATTTCCGAACCTTCCTACGTGATACCTGCCGAAATCCCCTTCGTCCGCGGAATTCGCGAAATCGGAGTAAAAGACCCAGGATGCCAAACAAAACAGTACAAGTAGTTTTTTCATATATTCCCTCACGGATATGCCAACATTCGTTCTCCAGTAACAATACGTTCAATATAGAATACTATTTGCTGTTTTAAAGGTCGGGTGTTGATTAAATGAAGGCTTATGATCATATATGATTTTATCCGCCTTTATCCTTGGTCGCGTTCAAAATGTGTTTTTATCGAACGGTCCCGCTGGAAGATCACTGATGATCTTTATCGATTCGCCTCAACATATTTATCAGCATCGGCGACCGCGGATGCTCAAGATTGAAAACCGGCTTTTCTGGTTTCAATATCGTGCTGTTTTTTTCTGAGCTTCTGCCTTTTGTCAAAGAGGGTTCTTCCCCGGGCCACGGCGATCTCTACCTTTATAAAGCCGCGCCTCAGATAAAATCGCGTCGGAATAACAGTCAACCCCTTTTCCCTGGTAGCTGTTGAAAGTTTGCGGATCTCGTTTTTGTGCAGAAGCAGCTTTCTGGGACGCTTCGGGTCATGGTTGAAGTGCGAAGCATTGCCGTAGGGAGCAATGTGCACGTTCACAAGCTGAGCATTGTAACCATCTATGTGTACGTAGGCGTCTACAAAGGATATCTGGCCGTCCCGGCAACTCTTCACTTCGGACCCCCTCAACTCTATGCCTGCCTCAAATTTATCGAAGAACTGGTATTCGTGACGAGCCTTCCTGTTCACCGCCAGGTCGGAGCCTGTCTTTTCTGCCTTCTTGTTTTTCTTTGCACTCATGACAGAGAAAGTCTAATTCCTGTTAAGAC
>CAZGYO010000105.1:3904-8408 GCA_964530455.1 uncultured Victivallales bacterium | reverse complement strand
GAAACAGGAACCGTTTAAGAAACCTGCTTAATCACGGAGCGGAGAAAACACTTTTCGAGCACCGTCTATTTAACCCCATTATTTCATGAAAAATCGATATTTTAGGGTTGAGCCGGTTTCAAAACTCCGCGTGACCCGAGTTGCTAGCGCATGCGCGTCAGACGGCGCGGCGTGTCGCGAATTTATCCTTCTTGTATATGTTTTTTTAGTTTAGGCACAATAAGAGTCATGATAATGCTTGCTCCGAGAGCCAGGAGTCCTATCTTGAGGAAAAGGCCGGAATATACAGGCAGTGTTTGTACGGGGTCTGCTATTTTATTTGAAATGCTTGCTGTTGATGCTACGAAACCTCCCAGGATATTTCCAAGAGCCTGGAACATAAACCAAACTCCCATCATAAATCCCATGCATCTTTCAGGGACAAGACGAGATACCATTGCAAGGCCTAGTCCACTTACCAGCAATTCTCCCGTACTTTGAAACCCATATGATATAATCAGCCAGTTTCCTGATATTATACCGTCATTGCCTGCAAATAATTTTACGACAAAATATATACTGAGGAATCCCATTGAACAACAGAACATTCCCAATGCGAATTTTCCCGGCATAGAAAAGTCTTTTCCCTTTTTTCCGAGATAAGCGTAGCTCCATGCGAGTATGGGGCTCAAGATCATTATCCACATAGGGTTAAGTGCCTGAAATGTCCCCGTTTCTATGGGGATACCCAAGAGGGAGTGTTCTGTATTTCTGAGAGCGAACAGATTTAAAGATGTGGGCATCTGCTGATACAAAATAAAGAAAATGACGGCTTCAACTGAAAGTATCAGGCAAATGATCAGTTTGACACGCTCATTTTTGGTAGACTTGACAAGCTCTTTCCCAAACATTACTAAAGCGGTTAATACAGCGGTATATAAAAGGAAGTGCGCTATTTCAAGATGTTTTAAAAGCCAGGATGAAAATGCGGCAAGGAAAAGAGCCGCGACAATTACCAATGCCAAAATTTTAATATTCACGGGCTTTAGACCAACATCGGAGTCTACTCCTGTAAGCATTTTTCTGAAAGAATAATAATTTATAATTGCTATCATCAACCCGAAAAAACTGACCATGAATGCAGTTCCCCATCCAAATCTTTTCTCAAGATATGGAGTGAATATCATAGCGATAAAAGACCCCATATTTATTGCCATGTAGTAAATCGTAAAAGCGCTGTCAATACGATTATCCCCTTTTTTATATAATTTGGAAACAAGCGCCGAAGGGTTGGCTTTGAAAAAAGCATTTCCCGCAATTATTCCACCCAATGACTCATACAGGTATTCTTCACAATTCCAACCCAGCAAAAAATAACTGAGGGCCAGTATGAAAGCTCCAAGAATCATTGTGCGTTTTGTTCCAAGAAGCCGGTCCCCTGCGTAGCCTCCAATAATCACAAATGCATATACCAGAGCAGAAAACGCGCTGAAAGTATTGTCAGCGAGTGAATCGGGCATGTCAAGCCTTTTTACAAGGAAAAGAACAAGGAGTGCCTGCATTCCATAAAACCCGAAACGTTCCCACATTTCAAGAGAAAATATCAGGTAGAATGGTTTAGGATGAACAAAAACATTATGCTTTTGCGTTGCGTTTGAATTACTCATCGGATTTGATACTCCAAAGAAATAACTGCCAAGTTGCTTTTTCTTCTCGCCATTTCGCCGCCGCTTCTGCCGCTTCGAACGCGGTTCGCGTGGAGTTTTGAAACTGGCTCATAAGCTATTTTATTGTGTTTTTGTGGCTAATGTCACGGGTTAAAGTCAATTGTTTTTTCTTTCCCTTTTGAGCTTTCGTCGCATGTTTTGCAGGCGGGTTCTGAGCTGGAAAAGATTGTTCACTTCATCGCGCAGGTCTGTGTCATCACCGAATATCTCGATACTTTTTTCCCTGATTTCTTGTCTGAGCATATCTATTTGTTCTTCGGTGTCCAGCGCTTTTTCTCTTTGTCCGACAATGCGCATGATAATGGCAGACAGGTCTTCCGGAGATTTCATGTTCCTTAGTTTTTTGGGGGGGACGAGTCGGAACAGCGGTTTTTTCGCGGTGATTTCCGAAAAGTTTTCAAGTGTGAAATCTCCGGCGAGCATGAATTTCAGATGTACGATACGCCGTTTCGGAACGATAAAAAAGACCTCTCGTTTTTCTCTGCGGTGCCCGGCTATAAGTCCCGTGAGGATATCCAGGTATTTTCTGTTGTTGACGTCAAGGAGTTTCTTTTTGAGCATTTCGGCTCTTTTCTTCTGCAGGCCGCTCGGGCCGTCCCTGTCGTTGTTCCCGGCAAGTCGCTGAAGGCTGTGTTTATTGAAGATCTCTTCAGGGTAGAGTATGTATGACCTGTCATATTGAAGCATATTCAGCAGATTGTGCGCGCCGAAGATGACGGAACCTTTCTTCACGTTTTCCTTTATGCCGTCATAGAGCTTCCTGTTGGCGTATGTCCTGGTCCAGTGCGGTTCGGTATTCTCAAGGGTTTTCAGAAAACCCCATGCCGCCTGTATTGCCAGTATGAGGGTTATGACAAAGCAACTGACAGGCTTTGAAAAGCGGTGTCCGGCGATAAAATCCCGCATGAACATGGCGGCGAGAAGGATTGCGGGAATGAATACCGGGACAAGGAAACGGAGAAACCCGACGTGCCTGGTTTCGGGAGCCCAGTAGTAAGCCATATACAAAAACAGCAGCGGCAGAATCCACATCAGGAACATTGCAGCGGCTGTTCGGTTTTTTCTGAAAAACAGCGCCGCGCCCAGTATCGCGAAAAGTGATACCGGCCCGAGACCGGAATTTATTATACCCAGAAAGTAGAACCTCATGTTTTCAGTGAAATACGCCGTAGAAAATCCGGTCTGTTCGAGTGTGAGTGCATATCCCGTTCTGAACGGCGACCCGAAATAGTGCAGGTGGTAGAATGCCAGGAAGAGCCAGGGCAGGGCAAGGCCGGAGAAAAGACAGGTGATAAGAAATTTTCCGGATTCGCGTTTCCATGAAAAAGATGCCGCGTAGATCAGCGGCAGGGAGATCAGAACGTTTGTATACCGGATGCCCGTGGAATAGGCGACCGCGAATCCCGCGAAAAAGAAAAGCGCTGCGCGTAGTTTGATTCCGGAAGCATTTCTTCCAGCGAAAAAGAAGGTATATCCCCATATGATGAATGCCGCGCTGCCGGCATGCGAGACCTGGCGTATCGCGTAGTAGTTCGAGACCGGGTTGAAGGCGAAAAGCAGCATAGCGCCAAGCGCCCAGCGCCCCAGGCCCAGTGTTCTTGCCAGAAAGAAGATTCCTGCAACTGCCAGCAGAGCGAATACCGGGTTGAGAAACATATCCGCTTCCGGCCCGAAGATCTTGATGGCCGAACCGCAGAGCAGAGGATAGAGTGGAGGGTATTTCGGCAGGTACTGACCCTTCCCGTTCAGCACCCACATTCTTCCTATAAATGAAAATTCGTCCCCGGCATCGAGGTGGAAGCAGTTTTCATCTGCGAAAATCCTTCCCGAAACATGGTAACCGTTCGGGTCCGTTCCAAAATATGCCGGAACAAAATACAGGTAAAGAAAAACCGAGTAGAGCGCCAGTATCAGGCCGAAGGCAACCCATTCGGCTTTTCCGGGAAGGCCGTTACACTTGCCTTTCTCTTCAGATAGACTCTTTTCAGTAAAAACCATCTGTTCTTTTCCGGCCGTAAGCAAACGGGGTTTGCTGAATATGTACCAATGAAACTCAGCCGTCCTGCTCTTTCTCTTCTTCGTCTTCCCGCATCTTTGCGTAGCATTTATCGCAGAGCCCGTGTGACGAGCCGGACTTCCTGCCCTCTTTGATCTTCCATTTCTCGATACGGAAAAGTTTGTTGCACCACGGGCAGATTATCGGTATGAGTCTGGTTTCCTCGGCTCCGTCTTTGCTGCGCGGGATTCTTGTAGTTTTGTCGTCTTCGAACATAGAACACTTCCGTGTTATTCATCCTGTAATGAAGCAAATTAACCCGTGGCATTAGCCCGGATTTTTCATGAGTTTCCGGGTTAGCCACAAAAACATAGATTAGAGCCAATTTCAAAACTCTCCGTGGCCGCGCCTGCGCTCCCAACGCGGTTCACGCGGAGTTTTGATAAACTGGCGGAATTATTTCTTTCTGTAGGTAATCCTGCCCTTTGTCAGGTCGTATGGGGACATTTCCATAACGACGGTATCGCCCGGCAGGATGCGGATGAAGTTCAGACGCATTTTGCCGCTGATGTGGGCCAGGACAACATGTCCGTTTTCCAGTTCCACGCGGAACATGGTGTTGGGGAGGAGTTCCTTTACTACTCCCTCTACGGTAATTACCTCTTTGGCCACGTTAAAATCTCCGGTTTATGATTTGTTACAAGTACCATATGTTCGAAATGAGCCGATAGTCTACCATCAATTGTGCGGACTGTCCAGCCGTCGGGCTCGGTATTTACTCGGTGAGTTCCCAGGTTGAGCA
>CAZGYO010000105.1:0-3894 GCA_964530455.1 uncultured Victivallales bacterium | reverse complement strand
GCTCAATCGCGAGCACCATGCCGGGTTCAAGTTCGGCTCCCGTGCTTTTCATCATGAAATTGGGTATTTCTGGCGGTTCGTGGAGTGCCGTTCCGCATCCGTGCCCGACGTATTCCCTGACAATGCTGAGTTTCCTTTTTTTCGCGGTTTCCTCTACAGCCGCCGAGATGTCCCGGACATAGTTTCCGGCCAGCGCCGCGGCTATTCCGGCCTGCAGCGCCTCTTTTGTCCCCTTAAGCAGTCTTTCAGTTTCCTTCGGAACGGGGAGCCTGCCGAAGACCTTTGATGCGGCGGTGTCCCCGAAGCACGAGTCGATGACGACGCCCACATCGACACTCAAGAGGTCGCCGTCCTCCAGCATGCGTCCGTGCCGGCCGATACCGTGGACGACCTCGTCGTTCAGGGAAATGCATATCTGTCCCGGAAAGCCGCGATAGCCGTGAAACGCGCTTTTCCCTCCCGTGGCCCTGATGAGAGTGGCGGCCAGGTCGTCTATGTCGCGGGTCGAGATTCCGGGAATTATCCTTTCCATGAGCTCGTCGCGAATCTGCGCCGCGGCCGCCGCGGCGACGCGGATACCCTCGATTTCATCTTCTGAATGTACTATTTTTTTGGCGGAGAGTATCATGCTCCCACTGTTTTTTTCAGTTCAGGGTACGAGACATCCTTGGCCTGCCCGGCGTCGATAGTCTCAAGCATTCCTTTATCCCTGTAGTATGAGACAAGCGGAGCGGTTTCCTTATCGTACAGTTCAAGGCGGCTCCATGCGGTTTCAGGCTGATCGTCCGGGCGCCGGTAAAGTTCCCCGCCGCAGTTGTCGCAGACGCCCTCTTCGGCCGGCGGACTGAATATAGTGTTGAAGTTGGCCTTGCAGTCTTTGCAGATGAGCCTTGCGGTAAGCCGTTTCATCAAAATATCCTCTTTAACCTCGAAATGCACGACAAGATCGATTTTCATGCCGATCTTCTCCATAACCTGCTCGAGAAGTTGCGCCTGGTTCAATGTGCGCGGGAAGCCGTCGAGTATGAATCCTTCGGCGCAGTCGTCCCGGGATAGCCTGGCGCCCACCATGTCCGCCACCAGTTCGTCCGGTACGAGGCCGCCGCTGTTCACGTAGCTTTTGGCCTTTTTACCCAGTTCGGTTTCGTTTTTGATCTCTTCGCGAAAAATGTCTCCGGTCGATATATGAACTATGCCGGTCTCTTCCGAAAGCATCTGGGCAAGAGTTCCTTTTCCTGCGCCGGGCGCCCCCAGAAAAATAAGATTGGTTTTTGCGGGCATTTATCTCCTCCTGTTCGGTGTCTGGTTCACGGTGTTTAAACCTGCTACAATACAGCGCGATATGAAAAATGCTAACGGAGCCGGTTTTGGAACTGGCTCAACGGTCAGAATCCAAGCATTCCGCCTAAAAGCGTGCCTGCCGCGAGACCCAGCGCCAGAAGTATGAGAATAAGCGCGGCAACACATATTGAATGGATTCTGTCTTTTTGCAGGGATACATTCTTTAACAGGCTGCCCACAATGTCCTTCCGGGTTTTTCTGGATCCGGCGGGAGGAGCGGGTGTCCGCGTAAAGAGCAGACCCATTTTGTGCGACAATCTCAAGCTGCTGTTCACGGACCATCCGCAGGCCTCTATGAACATGCTGATATTTCTTCGGCGCAGCTTGATGATAGTGGCGATTATTATCGGCAGCGCTACAATGCAGAGGACTCCTGCAAGCACGATGGCGAGTATTTTGATTGTGGCGGGATCCTTGAGTTTTCCCGCGATATACGCAAATGCGCTACCCACTGCCGCTATAGAGAGACCGCCGCCCAGCACCAGAAAACCCATCGGCCCCCATGCAGACCCCCCGGTTCCTCCGGCCTGTTGCTGCTGCGCGGATATACCTTTCTGGACGTTCTCGATTCCGCTTCCCACGCTTTTTTCGAGATTCTGGTAGCTGCTGCCGGTAAACTTTTCAAACTGTTTGCCGATAAAAGAACCGAGCTTGACAAAAGGAAGTCGCAAGGCTTCCGAAACGGAGACCGGATGTTTTACGATGTCTGTTACCTTAGCGTCCCAGGTCCGCCCGCCTCTTCCTATGAATATACCATGCTTGCCCACATACAGATTGTTGACATTGCCCGAGGTAATGGCAGCGGCCACCTCCATTGACTGTTCTTTACCGTTTTCCCTGTCACTCAAGCGCAGGTACATTGTGCAGATGTTGCTTTTTTCCGCCACGCCGCGGTGGCTGGACTTGTCGGTCACTTTCATGGTCAGGTCGAAATGGCGTCCGTCCATGACCAGGGTGCCTTCCTGGAAAAGGCACGGCTGGCGCGGGTCGAAGAGTTCCCTTAACGAAACGAAGTTATTCGCGAAATCAAGAAACTCCGCCTGCAAGAGGATGAGTTTCTCGACATTGTTCACCTGGTCGATCTCAGCCGCCGCCGCCAGGTCGCGGTCAATTATTTTTTTCAGTTTGCCGGGGGTTTTCCCGTTGAGAATTGCCTCGAGTTCCTTTTCCGGAATGGATTCGAGAACGGTGCCCTTTTTTCCCTTCAGCCACTGCTCGCGCGGGCGGAAGCCGGACTTTATCTTTTCCCATGTCTCGCGGTTGAGGCTCTTTGCATCTTCTTGTTCCGTAAATTCGGGGAGCACATACACAAAGAAGTCTTCAAGAGCATCCATGTAGAAGGGATTGACCTGCTTATCTATTCTGAGCTGCGCGCCGGGTTCGGGCGGGGCGATAGGACATTCGGACAGGTATTCATCGAGTTTTCCGGGGGCGCCTGTATTCAGGTTTTTCAGGTCCTCCTCCGAAGGAAGGCAGCGCGACTGCATTCGGCTGTCAACAGTCAGAATGTCGGACATGCGGAAAAAATCGTCAATCTTGTTTTTGACGGCGGCGAATTTCGCAAACAGCTCAGCGGTTCTGTCTCCCAGGAACGTGACGGGATTGTTCCCGGTGGCCTTCGCCCTCCACTCGGTAATGGCTTTCCCTTCATCCATAAATTTTCCGAGAAGTTCCGCGGTGACCCCTTTTTGGCCGGAGGCATCCTCGGAACTCCCAAGAGTCTCCATTATCATAGCTACAAGCGCACGGACATTTTCGTCGCTTACCGCCGTCGGCGGAATCACGCCGTCGCCGTTGCAGTCAGCCTTTGAAAGTATCTCTTTCCGATTGCGTATCTGCGCGAGACTTATCTGTTTTACATCTTCGATCTTCAGATTGTGCAGCACCCTCTCAGCCGCGCCGCGAATCTCGCGGCCCGCGGGCACATCGGTGTTGATGGAGTCGAGTTTCAGGATTTTATCGTGAGAACCGAGAGCGCTTTTATCCGAAAGAACCGAAGACATCCATTCCCAGGCTTTCCTGACCTCGTCAGTACGTATCCTGCCGTTCCCGTCAATGTCGATGTATCGAAGGAACGCGGGGTCGCAGGTGAAATTCTCGCATGGCGCGCTAGCTATGGCCCACAAGGCCTCGTCGAGCCTGGTAATCTGCTCTAAATCCTCGGGGGTATCCAGACTCAACTGGTATGTGCTCCCGAGTTTCTGAAGTATCATTGTTTTCATTTTACAGTCCGAATAAATATGAGAGCCAAGTTCAAAACTCTCCGTGGCCGCCTGCCTGCCGCCCAGGTTGTTGGGGCGGATGCACGGCATGCGCCACGGCGAAATGGCGGGCACAGACAGTTGATGGGACAGAAAATACTCCTCTAAAGCGCCGCTGGCAAGCGGGAAAGATTTATTTTTCAAGCGCCGCGCCTTCGCATTCCAGATCCCACCCGATGAAATTCCATTTTACCGGAAAATCCCTGCACTGGCGTGGTTTTACCGGATTGACAAGACACCGCGGCGGGTCGTCACTGTAGAAAATGCATTCCTTCTTACTGTTCTCTTTCAG
>CAZGYO010000104.1:0-8431 GCA_964530455.1 uncultured Victivallales bacterium | reverse complement strand
TGCTGCGCCTGCGCTACCAACGCGGTTCATGCGGAGTTTTGAAACTGGCTCTTATGTTCACCTTTTATCCCTCTTAGCTTGTTTTTCTTTATCCTCAAGTTCGACCAGTTTCTCCGCGGGAAGGTTCCAGTAAGGGTTTATTTCGGCCGCCCTCTCAAAAGAAGCACGGGCAGATTTGAAATATTCGAGACGCATCTCCGCGTCGCCTTTATTCAGGTAGTAAGCCGGATTGTCGCGTTTCGGAGACCACGCCAGCGCCTCGTTGAACTCACTAAGGGCCTTTTTCGGAATCCCCATCCGCAAATACAATATCCCCAGAAGGTTATGCAGATCAGGAGCGTCGGGCACAAGCGACAGAGCGCGTCCGTAGATCGCCGCGGCGGCTGAATAGTCCTTTTCCTGGGTGAGCGCGAAGCCCAGAAGACTCAGTCCCCGTACAGAGTTCGGATAGCCTTCAAGAAAACTCCTTAGCGCCCCGATCGCTTTATCGGTGCTCCCGGAATAAGCAAATGCCCTGCCCAGATCAAGAAGGACATACTTGTTCCACGGATTCCAGAAAGCAGCCTTTAATGCGGGTTCTACGGCTCTTTTCATGTCCTCCCTGGAATTTGCCAGTTCATACTCCGTTTTGCTTCTGTAGAGCCAGTAGTCTGAAATCAGCCTGCACGAAGAATAAAAAGCAAGCAAAACAGTCAGCCCAAAAGCGCTCGCAGGAAACAAAGCCGGAAACAGTCCCGTGCGCTCGCAGCAAATGTATTTTCCGCGCCTCTCCAGAGAAACCACAAACGCCGCGAAGACGCAGAGCAGATACGGGGGCCAGGTGACCGCCATGGGAAAACTGAAAAACGCCACCACACAGAACCCGGCAAGGGAGAAAAGCAGCATTAATGCTGTTCCCCTCGAGTTTCCTTGACGAATTTGCCTGAAGGAAATCACCGTAAACAACCAGAACAGGGACGCGGCTATAAGAAGTCCCGCAACTCCCAGCTCGACAAGTAACTGCAGGAAATCGTTGTGCAGATTGTCGAGACGTATCTTTTCACCGCTTACTGATTCATGGATTACCGCCCGCCGGTACTCAGGGTAATGTATCTTGAAATTCCCGAGTCCGACGCCGCGGACCGGCGAGTCTTTAATCATTTCAATCGAGTTCCGCCATGCAGCCAGACGCAGAGTAGCCGAGTCTTTCACGGTATATTCCGGGCCCATCGACATTTCTTTTCTGAACTGTCCCAGCACATGAAAAGGGGATACAAAGCTTTTGCGGTACTGTTCAACGCGCTCCTTTGAAAATATGCGGGGAGAAAAAATCAGCAAGATCGCAAGAAAAAAAACAAACGGGACAGCGGCACAGAAAATTTTACGCTTTAGAACGGGACTGTTCACAAAACTGAAATCCCTCTCCCTTAACTTATGCGAGAAAAAAATCATCCCCAGCAACGCAAGCAGAAAAAGCTGCAGCGCAAGAGCGAGCAGCGCGCCTCTGGACATGTTTGCAAAAAGGTATACTACCATCACAAGCCCGCCCGTAAAACTCAGCAGCGGAAGAAAAATGCCGCGTGCCCTGTAAAAGACATAGAACGCGGCCGGCAGTACGAGCACAATGTAATGCGCCGAATAGTTCTTGTTCCCCAGCCTGTCCAAATGCGTCCCGGCTCCCGGGACAGAACGCAGGCCGCCAAACACCACAAGTATCCCGGCAACAAAAAGTACACATGCAAATATCTCGCGGCGCTTTTCCGTTCCGAGCGCCTCGGCCAGAACCGGAATCAGCAGGCAGCATGAAAACCAGTGACTCCATATCCTGAACCACTCGTAACTGTTGACCGACCAGAAAACCGAGAGACCCGACCAGGCCAGGAAAAGAAACAGGGGCCAGTAAAGCGCCGAACTCTCGAAAAAAAGGCCTTTCCTGAAAGCTTTCCTGCACAGCCATAACGAGAAAATCGCAAATACCGCAACGTCTGTGATCACGGTCTGAGGAAGCCCGGCGAACTTGACAAGGTTTCCCGCATTGACCACGGGAACCGCTATTGTCACCGCGGATAATAACACGAAGGCAATGCGGTCGGGGTCAGGCCTTGTAATTTGTAATTCCGAACTCTGCAACTTTATATATCGCTCCGACATCGCCCGACAAACTCCAGACTAAAACGGTCGGAGCCGCCGAAGATTATATTCAATTCCAAGAGCCAATTTCAAAACTCCGCGTGAACCGCGTTGGTAGCGCAGGCGCGGCCACGGAGAGTTTTGAAACTGGCTCACAAATGTGCCGGGGTGCTATCAGTCGAATGCGTGGCCTGCGGAACCCAGAACGTTTTCAATTTTATGTTTGTAGAGTTCCTTGAGGGCGTCTCTTGCAGGACCGAGGTATTTCCTGGGATCGAATTCCTCGGGTTTTTCGTTAAAGACCTTCCGTACAGCGGCGGTCATCGCTAGACGTCCGTCGGAGTCGATGTTGATCTTGCATACCGCGGATTTCGCGGCTTCGCTGAGCTGGTCCTCGCCGATCCCTATGGCGTCCTTGAGCTGTCCGCCATTGTCGTTTATTATCTTTACCAGTTCCTGAGGCACGGAAGACGACCCATGCAGGACAATCGGAAAGCCGGGAATCCTCTCCTCGATCTCGTGAAGTATGTCCAGCCTTATCTTCGGATCCGTGCCCGGCTTGAATTTGTATGCTCCATGGGATGTTCCGATGGCAATCGCCAGCGAATCCACTCCGGTCTGCGAAACGAATTCCTCGACCTCGTCCGGTTTTGTGTAGATATGCTCTTCGGCTTCGACTTCGTCCTCTTTCCCGGCAAGCACACCGAGCTCGCCCTCGACTGTGACATCGTTCTCGTGCGCAAGCGCGACGACCTTCCTGGTGACTTCGATGTTCTCCTCGAAAGAATACTGCGAACCGTCTATCATGACCGAAGAAAAACCGTACTCTATACAGCTTTTGCAGGTCTCGAAGGTGTCACCGTGGTCCAAGTGCAGGACTATCGGAATATTTTTTCCGCCGCCAAGTTCCTTGGCGTATTCAACAGCGCCCTGCGCCATATAGCGCAGCAGTGTCTCGTTCGCGTATGACCTCGCGCCCTTCGACACCTGCAGGATCACGGGCGATTTCGTTTCCGAGCATGCCTGGATAATGGCCTGCAACTGTTCCATGTTGTTGAAGTTGTACGCCGGTATGGCGTAGCCCCCGTTGACGGCTTTCTTGAAGAGTTCGCGCGAATTTACAAGTCCCAGTTCGTTGTAGTCGATCATTGTAGTCCGTCCCTTACGGTTTGTTTGATGTTGACCCGGTTGATACATGATCCCTGAACCCGAATCGCATTCAGACCGTGAATGTCCATCGCAAAGTGTTCAAAGACCAGTCCAATTTAGTCTTAACAATCGTTTCGTCAACAGCAGAACAGTTATATTTAGCCCCCCATACTTCGCTGAAATTTAACAATTTATATACAAGTCGCTGTTTATAAACTAGTTGTTTCATTTTTAAAAAACGGCAAAAAATCGTGGGCAAGTATAAGGAATGCGCTTGACCCCCAGGTATACGCCTTATCGCAGAGCGGTTTTCCGCTGAGCGGGTCGAAGTTTTCGGCGAATGTGAGTGATTCTGCGCACATATCGCAGTATCTTCTCGCGATTTCCGCGGCGAGTTCCTTTTTGCCGGCGCGGTAAAGGCCGTCCGCGATAAGGACGATTTCGGGGCCCCATACCGGACCGCGCCAGTATCCGCTTTCGAGATATTTGTCGCTTTGAATACTTTCGGTTGCGAGACCGTATTTTGTCAGAAATTTTCCATCAGGCTTAAGGAAATCCGTAATTTTAGCGGCGATATCCGCGGGGAGTCTGTCGCCCAGGACGATCGGCATGTGGTTCAGCAGGCAGTCGCCCTGAGTTACGTAGTCGTAGGTAAAAGCCTTTTTCCCGTGGAACTGTTCTCCGTCCCACAGCTTCTCTATCATCAGTTCGATATGCGCGTCGGCCCTGTCTTTCCAGGAAACGGCCTCCTTGTTTCTTCCCATTTTATCCGCGAGTTCCGCAAGCAAGTCCATCTGAAGTACGAGAAACGCCTGCAGGTCTGCGCCGCAGAGCGGAAACCCTTTGTCGAACACCGTGCCGTTGTCCCAGCCGGAATCGTTGCCGTGATGGTATTCGGGAAGCCCGTCTTTGTCGTTGTCCCTGTTCGCGAACCACCATTCGGTCCATTTTGCGAGTTTCGGATAGAAGTCCTCGAGCCTGTCCCGTGTGAGGAGATCCGGATTTTTCATCATCTTCGACAGGGCCCACCCGTGAATCGGCGGTTTGCAGAAGTTCCAGCCGACATTCTCCGCGGAGACACCGTCGGGCAGGCAGCCCCCGGGTTCCTGCAGGTCGAAATGAACGTTGAGCTGATCCCAGGCGGCGTCAGGATCCGCGTACGAACAGGCAATGGCGTTGAAACAGTGATCCCAGCTCCAGCAGTTCGTCATCCAGTTTCTGCTCATCAGCATCACGTCGCGTTTGAAATTCCCCCACTTCCCGACTGTTGCCGAATAGTTCACGTGCATGGCGTGCCGTGCCGCCTCGCTGTATTGTTCCGGGACTTCAGGTGTTCTCGAAATCCACCGATCCCAATGTTTTTCCGCCGCCGCCAGGCATTCCTCGAAAGACTTGTCAGAACTTTCAAGCTTTTCCGGACTCATCATGTATTCGTATATGCAGAATTCGGCGCACCCGTCGCTGTCAGGCGAAAATTCGGCGGTAAGAGCTTCGGGTTCAAGTTTTTTCCGGGTATCTTTTTTTCCGCGCTGGTGGTCACCTATATGAACTTTTTCCTCGAAATGCATTCCGCCTTTAAGCCGGATAAAACGGTACTGGATTCTGTTCGCCCTGCAGTTGACGTTGACGACCCCTTCCCCGACCGGGAAACCATAGATAGATTTCCCTTTGGCGACGGATTCGAGACGGACAGCTATGCCGCCTTCCGTTCGAATACGGGCGCTGTCTTTTTCCGGAAGGCATATCTCGATTTTACCCGGGCCGTTTTTCGCACGGAGCGTTACCAGAACCGGCGTGGCGGAAACCGAATAGTCCAGATCTCTCCCGTCATGCAGCATTATTATACGGAACGTCTCATGGTGCATGTTCTTGTGCATCGTACGGAGCATGAGCCCCTTGTGTCCCCACTCGGGGGGAAGCACGCTGAAAGTCATATAGGAACCGGCACGCGCGAACGGCACGTTCTCTATCCTGATATCAAACATTTTTTTCTCCTTTCAAATCAAAGTTTGCTCGGGTCAGTACCGGACAGTCTTCGAGTGTCTCAGCCCCGAACCCGACGTGGTTCACTGAATATGTTCCAGAAATGTGTCGGGTTATTTTTCCACGAGCGGATCTTTAAGGTTGAGATGAAATATTTTGCCGGCATCGTATCCCTGCGGGTAGTAGGGCCTTGCAGCTACGGCTTTCTGTCGCGCCTTTACAAGTTTCCGGTAGTGGTCCGAGAGCATGTATTCGGGAACTTCAAGCGGGAACGGGCGGTCGAATTTTTGAAGTTGCTTTGAAAGTTCGCTCTTCATATCCGCGAGTATCTCCGCGTATTCCGGGTCGCCGGCGAGGTTTGTACGTTCGAACGGGTCCTTTTCGACATCGAAAAGCTGGTCGGGATCGAAAAAGCACGGTTTGAACCTGCTGTTCAGCGCCCCGAACCCGTGCGCCGGTCTGCCCCAGTGGTCTAGGGCAAGCTCGTGTTTGCCGTTTTTCATTTCCGCGATAAGATCGGAAGGCAGGCGGAAAGCGATGTAGTGGTACTTCCCTTTAAGAACAGATCTTGTGTACCCCATTTCCATGTACAGAGTCTCCCGGGGAAGCTTCTCGCCTTCGAGTACCGCCGGAAGAAAATCTATTCCGTCTGTCCTGTAGTCTTCGGACATGCCTATTCCGGAACCGGAAGCGGAAATCAGAGTGGGCGCGATATCCACAAACGACACAGGCTCGGTCACAACGGTACCGGGCCTGATCTTTCCCGGCCATTTCATCAGCATGGGAACATGCACGCCGCCGTGGTAGCAGGAAGCCTTTCCCTGTATTCCGTGATCGGCCGTGAAAAGGATTATGGTGTTCTCTTCGATACCGAGTTCGCGCAGCTTTTGCTCAATCGCCTTAACCTGATCATCGAGCATTATCATTCCCATCTGCATACCCGAAAGGGGACCTTCAAGCGGTAGCCCGGCTTTCTTAACACGTTCGAGCACACTGAAACGAGGCGGATGACAGTCGGGGACCTTGTCGAGTTTTCCTCCCGGCGTGTAACGGCTGTCGTATTCTATTATCTCCGGCGTGTTCGGGCTATGGATAACCGTGTCTGCCAGATACAGCAGAAAAGGCCGTTCCCCGCCAGCCGCATCCTCAATGAAATCCAAAGCGCCCTGCGTCATCCATTCAACGTTGTGCATTCGCAGTTTTTCCGGGAGCCAGGCGTGGTTGGCCATCACAACGTGCGAGACGTGTTCGAACCCGCTCATCTCACCCAGAAACTCAGAGTACGCCTTCTGCTGCTGTTTCAGCGCGGCGTCCGTTTCCGGGCTGTCGAGGTCCGCGTCTTTCGCAAGTGTCGGGAACTTTACTCCGGCGTCCCTGACCTGCCAGTTGTTGTGCCATTTCCCGAGAAAAGCCGTGTTGTATCCGGCGCTTCTGAACATACGCCCGATAGTGGGAATTTCCGGAGTGATATTAGTGTTCTGCACAATCTTGTACGGCGCGTTTTCCGGGGTCTTCTCGATTATCTGCGGATCGTGTCCCGGAAACTGCCCGGTAAGTATCGTGTGCCGCGACGGGTTGCATATGGAAGAAACGCAGTACGCTTTCCGGAACAGCGCGCCGGCTTCTGCGATCAAGTCTATCGCCGGGGTCGGAGTACGCCCGCCATAGCAGCTGTGATACGCCGGCGTGGCGTCGTCCGAGATGATCATCACGATATTCGGCCGTTCTGAACCGCCGATGAACGATGACGCTGCGCCTGAACACTCCGTGCCCAAAACAGCGGCTCCCGCCATGATCATTGAAGATTTTATAAGTTTGTTGCAGCCTGGTTTAGAAGCAAATTCATGGGTTTCCTCCCAATCATTTTTCCAAGTTTTCATAGGGTTACCTTTTCACATATGTTATAGTCGTATTCTTACATCTACGTTTGGTCTGGTCTACAGTGCCAAGGGTGAATCGCCCTTGCGGTTTTTGGAAGATATCCCTGCGCTCTTCTTCGGTATAATCCTCTCCTGATTTCTGAGTATCCGCGATAAACCCGTTACAGACGTATTGCAGTACCTCATCAACCTGGACAAGCAACGAGGTTTTTACCTTGTCCTGAAGTATTTTCTCGGATTCATCTCCATCCTGGTCAAGACGGCAGCGATACAAGCCCACCTCTCTGGCCGCTTTTCTGTCATCGTCGCTTTCATCTTCATTTTCTTCAGGAGCGAAAGACTCAGCATGAAAGAACCTTTCAAACAAGGCATAGTCGGTTTCATCCTCATTCTCAAGCGCGGCAGCAAGGTCGAGCTCAACATAATCTTCGTATGGTTTGGCGGTTTTCAATGAGTACAACCGCCATACCGCACCATCTGTCAGGATGCCCCAATTGAGCTTGTTCTTTTTCAGCACAGCCAGCAGTTTTGACGGCCAGAATCTGCCGACTTTGGCATTATCCAGCTCAGCTCCCGGTTCAATGAGGTAGGTAAAACTCAGGGAGTTCTGGAAGGAATAGTCCTCATGCAAGGGATATACCCCTTCTTCTCCCAGGCGATTACCGGCTATAAATCCCAGATTGCCCATTGCCTGCTTCATGAAGCTGTCCCAGACAGTGGCAGAAGATGTGCTGTCTCTGTTCTCCCAGTTGTGCTTCAGAGTCGTCATCCTGCCCCTGGCGGCATCATCAAGACTTGCTTCCGTTTTAACACGGTCAATAAAAAGTGTGCTGAATAATCCGTTGTTTTTCATCTTCGCTTTGTCACAATCATTAATCTTTCTGTATTCAAATCACTTGCCAGCGGCGACCACATGCACTAATATCAAGCATTTCAGTGCGCGTTATCTTGTCATGCACTGCCGTAGTGCATGAGTTATTTCCCGGACAGCAATTCGTACAATTTGATATTCAAATAAATATTTTCTTTACCCATTGTTTCCTTTTTCAAAATTCCAGCCTTAACCAGCTCAGTCAGATATCTACTGGCTATGTTTCGAGAGGCTATGTTATTTTCGACGAGAAAAGCGATTTTGGTATATGGCTGCCGGAACAGAAGTTCTATCAGTTCTTTCGAGTAAACATGCCTGGGAAGCTCTTTTTTGGCTTTTTCCATAGTCTGGTCCATGAGACTTCGAATGGCGATTATTCTTTTTCGGGTAAAGACTAACTAGACGGTGCTCGAAAAGTGTTTTCTGTCGCTGCGTTGCA
>CAZGYO010000103.1:0-8438 GCA_964530455.1 uncultured Victivallales bacterium | reverse complement strand
CTGAATGTATCCTTCTGAAAACTTGACAAACTACATATCTGAAATATACGGGCTATGCCTGTCTCGGCCCGAAAATCGCAGTTCCGACACGGACGATTGTCGCTCCTTCTCCGACGGCCGTCTCGTAGTCCTGGCTCATGCCCATCGACAGTTCCGGAAGAGATATCCCGAGTTCCCGCTCCATCCTGTCGCGTACTTGGCGGAGACGGGAAAAAACACGATGAAGCTCGCTTTCGGGCGCACCAAACGGGGCCATGGTCATAAGTCCAAGCAGGCTGACATTGGGCAGTTCAAGGCATATCTCGCCCAGCTTCAGCATCTCGTCACCACTCTCCGCTCCGAACTTGCTTTTCTCACCGGACACGTTTGCTTCAATGAGGATTTTCTGGGTCTTGCCCGCTCTGGAGGCGACCAGGTCGATGCGTTTCGCGAGTTTCACGGAATCCACAGAGTGAATCATTGACGAGGATTCCACCGCGGTTGCGGCCTTGTTCCGCTGAAGATGTCCTATAAGGTGCCATTCTATACCGCCGGGAAGTTCCGCGAATTTCGCGGAAAGTTCCTGCACGCGGTTCTCGCCGAACGCACGCTGTCCGGCGTTATGGGCCTCGATAATATCCCCAACGGGACGCGTCTTGCTGACAGCGACAAGGCGCACAGCTTCGGAATCGCGACCCGCGCGTTCAGCCGCCGATGAAATTTTTTCCAGAACCCCGTTCAGCCTGTCTGCTATTCCGGACATACCTCTCGATCCTTTCTTATCATTCCAAAGCCAATTTCAAAACTCTCCGTGGCCGTCTGCCTGTGCGTCGCATGACTGCGAGCGTAGTAGCTCAGGCAGGCACGCAGAGAAGAGACGCGGCCTGCCATTTTGGATGCAAAGCCTCATCGATCAACCTTCAGCACATCCAGCATTCGCTTCTGCTCGGGTGACACTTTGCGGGGAAAAATTTCGCCACTCCTGCCACCAAGAATAAGGCCCAGAAGATCGACGTTCATCCTGCTCACGCGGGTACCCCCTCTTCCGTCCTCGTATACCGCGAAGGTACACGGAATAAACGCGGCCGTCTTTCTGCTGTCGGGATCGTCCAGAAGCGCAAGTGCGTATTTCAGGTGACAGAGCTTAAGCTGCGTCATTCTGGATTCATCCGAGGGGTTCGGCAGCGGACATCCTCCCCCCGTCATGACCTTCCAGCCTTTCTCTCCATTAATACGAGCGCTGAGAACACTGATGGTTTTCTCGAAGCCATATGGACTCTCGTATTCAAGGACGAGACTGTGGCGCAGATATATCACTCCCGCAACGAAAGCCAGCGTTATACCCCAAAGCATTCCCGAGACAAAAACCAGCACCGGAAATCTGCCGGCGCGTTTTTCACCCTTCTTTCTTTTGATTTCAGCAAGCATCCTGTTTTCCTTTCATATTCAATCCGTCTCACCTGTTGAACAAGATAAGCTCATTCGGCGCCGGAATCAATATGCCCGGGATCACGGATGCTGGATCGGTCCCGGAAAAATCCTGCATTATGTGTTGATGCTAACGTACAATGCGGGGGCTCAGACGGCCTTTTTCAGGGCCTCGAGTATGCTGTCCTTGTCGGTTACTCCTACAAAGCTGTCGACTACCTCGCCGTCTTTGAGAATAAATATGGCCGGTATGCTTCTAACCTTGTATTCTGCGGCAAGCTCCTGGTTCTCATCCACGTTTACCTTGCCCACCGCTATTTTGTCGCCCATCTCTTCGGCGATCTCATCGATTATCGGTCCGATCATTCTGCAGGGACCGCACCATTCCGCCCAGAAATCAATCAGTACGGTTCCGGATTCGGTTTCAGTTTTAAAGTTTTCCGAGTTGAGTTCTTTGATCTCAGACATTTTAGATACTCCTTTTTACAGTTATCGAGCCGGCTTAAAAATTCCGCGCCGGTCTGCGTGCCTGCCTGAGCGACTACGCTCGCAGTCAGGCGGCGACGGAGAGTTTTGAAATTGGCTCTCTACTAAAAAATAGCACCGAATACGGACTATTTCATCAAACCCGGCAAAATAAGCAGGGGGAATTTCGCTATTTCTGAAAAATGGAAGACGTGTGGGGTTGCAAGATCGACGCTCCGTGGCTATTATATACGGAGCCAGTTTCAAAACTCCGCGTGAACCGCGTTGGTAGCGCAGGCACGGCAGTCGGGACAGACCAGGCAGGCGGCCACGGAGAGTTTTGAAATTGGCTCTATGCTCTCAAACTTAAACTTACGGATTCGCGATTTGTATATGAGCACTGTTTTATATATCGAACCTGTTTCCGGGATAGCCGGAGATATGACGGCGGCCGCGCTCACTGGCCTGGCGGGCGGCGGGGTTCCGGATAAAGTCATGACCAGCCTCAAGTCTCTGCCGCTTGACGAAACATGGTCCGTCAATTTTAGAAATACCGACAGAAACGGGATTTCCGCAGGTCGCTTTATTGTCGAAATCGACCATTCCACGAACCATCCGCACAGGACTCTGAAAGATATTGAGTCGGTACTGCGCGGAGCATCATTCCCTCGCAAGGCGCTGGATAACGCCCTCCGGGTTTTCAGGAAGCTCGCCGAAGCCGAAGCGTGCGTTCACGGTGTAAAGACCGATTCGGTTCATTTTCATGAAGTTGGCGCGGTGGACGCGTTGATTGATGTTTCCGCGGTATGCCTTCTCCTGGATTATCTTGAAGTTGACAGTATACTCGCGTCGCCTCCGGCCCTGGGCCGCGGAACAGTTCATACGGCGCACGGTCTGCTGCCGGTGCCGGTTCCCGCTACTCTCAAGCTGCTCGAAGGCCTGCCTGTCAGACACACGAAACTGGAATCAGAACTGACAACACCGACGGGAGCTGCGTTGCTGCGCGCCCTCGCGGAGTTTCCGGATGAACCACCGGCCGGGCGCCTTCTCGCAAGCGCGTACGGGGCCGGAAGCCGGAAACACAGGGACTTGCCAAACGTGTTAAGAGCATCGATCCTTAAAGTTGACGGAACACCGGAAACTGACACCGTAGGTGTCGTGGAATGCAACCTCGACGATTTTCCAGGCGAATCCCTTACTACGCTCGGCCCCGCGATCCTGGAGCTGGGAGCAATGGATTACGCGTTATTACCGTTTACCGGAAAAAAAGGAAGACCAGGCTTCATGGTGCAGGTGATATGCCGTCCGGCAGACATGAAAAGCATCGCCTCTCTCCTGCTCAGCGAGACAAGCACGCTCGGGGTCAGATTGAGGGAGGATAAACGCTTCTGTATGCCCAGAAAAGGCAGAAAAATAAGTACGCCCTGGGGAGATGTGAAAATAAAGGTGGCTTTTGACGAAGACGGAAATATAATAAAATGGAAGCCGGAACACGATTCCTGCGCGGAACTCGCGGGTAAAAACGGAACCGAATACATGTCCTTCTACCGTAAAATTACCGCGTATATAAGCAGAGAACTGGAAAATGAGCTTGATAGATAAAAAACTCAAAGAGATTCTGGTCTGCCCGGCCGACAAAGGCGGGCTGACTGAAGACGAAGCCGGGCAGGTCTTGAAATGCGATGTCTGCGGACGATCTTTCCCCGTAAAGCATGGGATACCGGTCATGCTGATTGACGAAACTGCCGATTCAATCCACGAGAAAGAAAGAGAGGGTGAAGATGACTGAGAAAAATAATAAAGAGAATCATGACGAAAAGACCGGCATCCGGAACACTGAAAAGCACGGCGAAAAAGATGAAGCATCCGGGAAGGACAGGAAAGAGAAACAGAAGTTGAAGGCCGGCAAAGATTGGATTCAAGGAAGAAGGAAAGCCGACAATTTCCACAACGCCCGCGCCCCGAAAAAAAACCCGCTTATCACGATCCACGAACAGCATCAGGGACACCGGTTCAGAGTCGCGGCGATAACTGTCGTAATTTTCGTGGTGATTATCGTGGGGATAGGCATTTTTCGATATCTAGAATACAAAAAGAATAAAGGCGAGATGACGGGGAAGATCAATGCCGTCGTCACGGATATCGAGAAAATAGATGCGAAAATCGCGGGTGAACAGGGTTACAACAAGTTTAAACTGGCAATGCAGGCTGTGGACAAGCTGGACAAACTCAAAAGGCTCGATCCGCTGAACAGGGACAAATGGGTTAAATCCGCGGGAAAATACCTTGAACTGCTGGAGCGTGGCAAGCCGGTTGCCGGCCAGAACCACGTGGTGCCGACTGTCGCCATAGACTTGGCATATGTCCCGCGTGGAAGGTTTCTGATGGGCAGAAAACAGAGGGAACCCGGCGGAGACGCGGACGAACTGCCTCAGCGTCCGGTTCAGATACCTTATCATTTCTGGATGGGGAGAATGGAAATATCTTTTGCTCAGTTTCGCAGACTTTACCCGTTCTTCAATATCAAGGCCTGGAACGGGTACAAGCTTGATGCTGATTTACAGCCGGCCGCCAAGGTCAATTGGCATACTGCAGCCGAATACTGCGAAATGCTTACCAGCATGGAGAGGAAGGCCGAACGCCTTCCGCACAGATACGTCTACCGGCTGCCTACAGAAGCTGAGTGGGAGTACGCATGTCGCGCCGGTACTCAGACACATTATTTCTGGGGCGACACCTTTTCCGTGGAAGGCGCGAAATTCGCGAACACGCTGGATGCCGCGAGCTGGATGATTTTCTGGGACGAGAAACTCAAGGAACCCGATGTCACACAGGACGACGGATTCCGGGTAAGTTCTCCGGTCGGTTCTTTTGCGCCGAACGCTTTTGGCCTCTACGACTGTTCGGGCAACGTATGGGAATGGTGCTGGGACTGGTATAACCCCCACGCATACAGGGATCTGACACCGAAATCCCCCGTTCAACGCGAGCCCGTTGTTGTTACACTTGAGAAACGCGGATCCTATAACCGACGCTACACGGTGGAAGCGACCAGCCGGGTTATAAGGGGGGGCTCGTGGTACAATCCCCCCGGAGAATGCCGTTCTGCGGCACGCGACTCGCTTGAACCGGACACCGAAAACACCGGGGTCGGGTTCAGGATCGTGCTCGCACCGCTTGTAGAGGACCTCGGGGAAGATTTTATTCCCTAGCCCGGCTGTTTAACGAAGCCGGCGCACTGCGGATGCAAAGTTATTCAGCGCAACGGCGTAGTGACTACTCCAGGCGCTTAATGACAAGACGGATGTGCCGTCAGAAAAATACTCGCAGCGCATTGGCTCAAAAACCTGTTTTATGGTGTTTTTGTGGCTGATGTCACGGATTCACGAAAGTTTCAACTTCACAATCCAGGCAGATATGAAACGCGTATTCAAAAGAAAAACATACAGAGATTTCTATTTCAGGCAGATATATTTCCGTGTAGTGAAACACCCCGGGACCCCTGAAAGCGTCGCACGCGCCGTTGCCGTGGGACTGTTTGTAGGGTTTGCCGTCCCGTTCGGACTTCAGATAGTCGCGGCCGTATTCCTGGCCATTGTATTCCGCTGCGGCAAGATACTTTCGATCGCGTTCACCTGTTTCACGAATATATACACCATCGTGCTGATATATCCCCCGATATGCTACTTCGGGGCGCTGCTTACAGGATCCAACATGGATATAGCTTATTACCGGCTGGTATGGGTAAAGTTCATTGAGTCTCCGGGGCTTTACGCTTTCTTCAATATGGGCAGGGAGATTCTCGTCCCATTTCTGGCGGGGGGGACAACGATCGGGATCGTATCCGCTTTCTGCGGATACTTCATGGCCCTGGGCATGGTAACAAGCTATAACAAGAGAAAACAGAAACTTCTTGCCAGGCACCTTTCCGCATCAGGCAAGAAAACAGGCTCTCACACTCCCAGATAAACTGCATACGTAAATTCGTGACATTTAGAGCCAGCTTCAAAACTCCGCCGGCCACGGAGAGTTTTGAAATTGGCTCTACAGTTTGATTTTATGGTCAGGGACTATTAAAGTCTCGCCGGTCTCAAGGCCGCTGATGACCCTGACCTTATCGCTGGAATCATCGATGCCTACTGTCCGGACAAATACCCTGAGCTGCTTTCCGCCATCCTTTACAATGCTCACATATTCCAACTGCCCGATGCGGGAAACGGCTTTCTCCGGGATTATGATCTGCTTCTCGGAACCGAGTTTCATTGTCAGCACGGCAAACATGCCGGGCATCAGTTCGGGCGCGGCCCCAATGCAGATCTTCACCAGGAAAGTTCTGCTGCCGGGGTCGACTGAGGGGACAAGCTCGCGGACTTCACCGGTATAATCTTTGTCCAGCGCCTTGACTTTGAATCTAAGCTTATCGCCTACTTTAACTGACTGGACAAGGGATTCGCGGATGGGCACATAGAGCATCAGCCTGGAAGGGTCAAAAACGGACAGAAGTATCTTTCCAGGGGTGGCAAGATCGCCCGGGTCGGATTCACGATTGGACAATATCCCGTTAATGGGGCTTTTTATCCCGGTATAGCTGAGCTTTGCCATGGCCTGTTCGAGTTGATGCCTGGCTGCCTCTTTCCGGGCGGCGGTGCTTTTCCAGTCTTCCTCCGCCTGATCGAGAACTTTTTCCGCGACTGCTTTTTTCTCGTAAAGATTTCTGTATCGTCTGAGCTGTTTTTCTGCAAGTTCAAATGAAGCTTCTGCCCTGTTCAAGTGTTCCTTGGCATTATCAACAGCGGCTTTGAGGTCGCTGTCTTCGAGTTTAACCAGTAGCTCTCCTTTCTTCACCCTGTCGCCGCTGTAATAGTTTATCTTCTCGATTCTCGCGGTAACTCTCGGTGATATCTCTATTTCCTCGCGGCTTCTGACGGTTCCGACCGCGGTGTACAGAACCGGGACTTCAGTGTATTGCACCAGCATCTTGCCGCCTTCAACTTTTTCAATTCTCGGCGAAATGCTTCCGGGCTCGACTTTTCCCGTTTTCAGTACGCCTGACTGAAACATTATAAGAATGATCAGAACGATCACAGCCAGCGCGCCAAGCACAATGGATCTTTTTTTTGTATTTTTTTTATCTTCCATTCAGCATCTCCAAAATCAGTTTATGTTCATTTTCTCTTCGAGCATTTTCCTGCTTTTCGGCCCCGCAAGCATGTATACGGCCGGAACGACCACAAGGGTGAACAGCGTACTTGCTACGAGGCCGAAGATCAGAGCCCATGCAAGCCCCGAAAAAATCGGGTCAAGAGTAATGGGCCACGCGCCCATCATGGTAGTCGCGGCTGTAAGCATTATAGGCCTGAATCTGACCGCCCCGCTGTCAAGTATTGCCTTTTTCACGTTATCGCCCTGCGAAATAGCCCCCTGAATAAACTCTATAAGCACTATGCTGTTTCTGATAACGATACCGCCGAGAGCGATCATGCCTATCATACCCGTTGCGGTAAAGAAAACTGAATCGGAATACCCGGCCACTTTGCTGCCCGTAAAAAGGTTGAGCAGGAAGAAACCCGGGGCGATCCCGATAATGGTAAGCGGAATGGAACACATAATAATAAGCGGCAGGACAATGCTGCGTGTCTGCACGATTAACAGCAGGAATATGCCTATCATGGCAACTCCGAAAGCTATTCCCAAATCGCGAAAAACACGCAGGGTTATCTGCCATTCGCCCTCGCCCGCCCATTCCGCGGTGATACCTTCAGGCAGAGGATTCTTCCACAAATCATAAAGCATGCCCAGAATTATCTCGCCCGGGGGACTGCCCGCACATTCCGCGTTAAGGAATACTACGCGCCGCAGGTTTTTGCGATAAAGAGGCTGTTCCTCACTGATCTCGCGGAAACTGCCCAGTTCCGCAAGCTGCACTCTTTTTTCGTTCGGAGAACTGATCCAGAGCTGCCCGAGCCTGCCAACGTCGCTTCGCGCTTTGCTCGACAGACGTACCCTCATGAGCAAAGGGTTGCGCTCGAATTCATCATGAACCTTGCCGGCTACGGTACCTTCAAGCGCGGTTTCCAGGGCATTTGAAATATCCGACACCTTGATTCCGTGCAGTGAAGCCTTATCGCGGTCGACAACAAACTCATACCTTTTATGGGGCTCCTCGGCCATGTCGTCTATCTCAACTACATCATGCGGGTATTTTTCAGCCAGGCGCTTCTGCAGTATCTTTGTGGCGGCTATAAGCTCATCATAAGTCTTGTCGGGGCCGGACCTCATTTCCACAGTTATGGTTGAAAGAACCGGCGGTCCCGGAGGCACCTCGACGATTTTAACCACAGCCCCGTGTTTATCGGCTATCCGGGCGATATCATCCCTTACGCGCAGGGCAATGGAATGGCTCTGCTGTTTACGCCTGGTCTTATCGAGGAGGTTTATTCTTATATCGGCCTGATGGCTCGAGCCTCTGGTGTAATAATGCCTGACCAGGCCGTTGAACTCTAGGGGAGCGTTGAGAGCGATATAAGTTTCAAAATCGGTGACCTCATTGACGTTTTCCAGGTAGT
>CAZGYO010000102.1:0-8519 GCA_964530455.1 uncultured Victivallales bacterium | reverse complement strand
GCTGCAACTATCCAAGATATGCAAGAAATACCCGGCCCCGGGATCTTCTCCGGGAGAGCTGGAAGTCCTCAGTGATATCGATTTAGAACTAAATTCCGCGGATGCGGTTGCTGTAACTGGCCCATCCGGTTCAGGTAAGAGCACGCTGCTGAATATAATAGGGACGCTCGATACGGCATCTTCGGGTTCCATATATCTGGACGGACGGGAATTGTCTTCGTCTCTCCCGGACAGAGAACTCGCGGAACTAAGAAACAGAAACATCGGTTTCGTTTTCCAGCTCCACCATCTGCTGCCGCAGTGCACGGTTCTTGAAAACGTGCTTGTCCCCGCATTGCCGAAGTCTTCCGCGGGGAGCGCTCAAGAACTTGCTCCGCGCGCCAGAGAGCTTCTCGGGAAGGTTGGATTGGACGCTCGCGTTAACCATAGACCGGGCGAACTTTCCGGGGGTGAAAGGCAGCGTGTCGCTGTTGTGAGGGCATTGATTAATTCGCCTAAACTGCTTCTGATAGATGAAGCCACCGGGTCTCTGGACAGGGCATCTTCCGACAGGCTGATAGAACTTCTGCTTGAAATAAACAGTGATTTCGCGGTGGCGATGATATTTGTTACCCATGACGAGGAACTGGCCGGAAAACTGCAGAAACATTATTTTCTGAAAGACGGGAAACTGCTCGATTCCGCGACTCTGTGAACAAGGCTGTTTCAGGAAGCCCTTTAGCCAGAAATTTTCATTAAATATGCGTACATATGCGGGTGAACCCCGTGCAAAGTGCCAGGATGCAAAATGTCCTATACTAAGTTTATATATAAAAGCCTCCTCTACTACTGGAAAGGCAGCCTCGGGATTTTTCTGGGTACGGTGCTGGCTTCCGCTGTGCTCACAGGCTCACTGTCTGTAGGCGACTCCGTCGAGTACAGCCTTCTTCGCACTGCACAGTTGAGGTTGGGAAAAATAAGTCATGCGGCGCATACAGGCGACCTTCTTTTTGTTCCGGAGCTCGCTGACAGAATGGAGAACGAGGGAATGGAAGCGGCCGCGGTGCTGCACTTGCCCGGATCCTTGTCGACCGAGAATGGAGGGCTTCTTCCCGAAGTACAGATTTACGGCGTGGAAGATGATTTTTTTCAATTCAGCGACGGAACCCAACCGATATCGCTTGCGGGCAGGGAGGCCGCGATATCAGCAAGAACCGCGGCCAAAGCCGGGATTAAGAAGGGCGACACCGTCATTTTGAAGTTTTCTTCAATCTCGGAGATTCCCGCCGAGACACCGGCAGCCAGAAACGAACAGGTAAGAACAATGGCGGTCAGTATCACGGAGTTGCTCGAAGATTCCCGGATGGGAAGGTTCAGCCTGCGCGCACACCAGGAGGCGCCGGACCTGATCTATCTTTCCAGAAATACTTTTTCCCATGCTGTAGATGCCGAAGGCAAATGCAATCTGCTTCTTATAGGACGGCCGGACCTCCGGGATTCCGGACAGGTCAACAGTATTCTCCGGAAGGTCTGGAACCCTGAGGACAGCGGCATTGTCATAGACAGGCCCGGAGGACGCAATATCTGCGAGATCCGCACCACCCGCATTTTCTTCACGAACGCGACCGCGGAGAAACTTATGTCGATGAGGCCGAGTGCCATCGGGGTCTTTGCCTATTTTGTGAACGAACTTAAAACCGATGAAGCCTCTTGCCCATACTCGTTTGTGGTTGGACTGCCGGTGGGCAGACTCAAAGACCGTGACCTTTCGGAAGGCGGGATGATTGTCTCAAAGTGGCTCGCGGAAGATCTGGGCCTTTCGCCGGGAGACGACTTGTCCGTCAAGTATTTCCTGCCGGGTCCGACAGGACGGGTTCTCGAGGAGAAAGAGACATCGTTCAGGGTCGAGGCGGTTTTTCCCACCGGGGACGGGCTTTTCGATGAAAGCTATATGCCTCCGTTTCCCGGACTGGCCGAGGCCGAGACATGTTCCGACTGGGAACCCGGTTTCTTTATCGATACATCCAGAATACGTGAAAAGGACGAAGCTTACTGGGAACGCTATAAGGGGAAGCCGAAAGCTGTGATAAGCTTGAAGGATGCCAGAAAAATCTGGTCGGGCCGTTTCGGCGAGATGACCGCTGTGAGGTACAACATCGCCGGCCCCGAAGATTTCCAGCGTATTAAAAGTGAACTGGACTTGGCTCTGTCTCCAGAACAGTTCGGGCTCCTGGCACGGAACGTCAGAAAGGACGCATTCCGCGCCGGACGCGAAGGCGTGGATTTCGGACAGCTTTTTATAGGACTCAGCTTTTTCATTATTGCTTCCGCCGTCATGCTTGTCGGTCTGTTGTTCGGCTTCAACGCGGAAAGCAGAAGTGGGGAGTCGGGCCTGTTGCGCGCGCTCGGATTCGGAAAAAATGAGATCTTCAGGCTTTTCATCTGCGAACAGCTTCTGATTGTGTCCGCCGGCACACTCGTGGGCGTTCCCCTCGGCCTGCTTTACACAAAGGGTGTTCTCTGGGGGCTTTCGAGAGTATGGCAGGGCGCGGTCGGCTCGGTCGAGCTGCTGTTCAGCGCAGACCCCCTGAATGTCCTCATAAGCATATTCGCCACAACAGCCGCGGCGATGTCCGTCATAGCTTTCGTGGCGCGTTCAAATGCGGCCAGGACGGTAGTCGAACTCCAGTCGGGGCCGTCCTCGGACCCATCGTCGGCTGCCAGCCGTTCCCTGCGTCCATGGATTCTTTCCGGGATTACCTTTATTGCCGCGGCGGCCCTGTTTGTATTTTCACTTGTCGGCGCTGACAAAAAAATGGCTGCCGGAATATTTTTTGCCGTCGGCACACTGCTGCTTGTTTCCTTCCTCGCCTTTGTCGCCGGAATGCTCAAATGCATTGCGGGAAACTTCGCCGCGGCTACAGTTTCCAGAATATGGAAGCTGGGAATACGGGGAGCTGTTCGAAGGCCCGGAAGAAGCATCTCCGTGGTCTCTCTGCTTGCGTCCGGAGTCTTTGTCGTTGTCGCTGTCGCTGCCAACTACCAGAAAAGCATTTCTGAATGGCGCGAGAAAAAATCCCCTACAGGCGGATATATGCTTTATGCAGAGAGCGCCGTGCCTCTTCTGCATCCTTTTAAATCCGAGGAGACCAGAAGACAGTTCGGGCTCGAAAAAGATTTTCTGGACACTCTAAGCCTGGTCTCATGCCGCGTGCGTGTCGGCGAAGACGCCAGCTGTCTCAACCTGAACAGAGTTTCGCACCCGAGGATCATTGCCCTTAAACCCGTTGAACTCAAGGGCAGGTTTTCTTTCGCCTCAATGCTGGAGGATTCTCCGGAAGATCCCTGGAAAGTCCTGGATACCAGATCCGAAGACGGCGCCATACCTGTTTTTGTCGACCAGGGCGTGATGCTTTGGGGCCTGGGGAAGTCTCTGGGTGACAAAATCTCCTATGTAGATGAAAACGGGAACCGCTTCGACGTAAGGCTGGCAGGAGCGTTGAAGGACTCTATCTTCCAGGGAAGTATCCTGATGGGCGAGGAGAACTTTCTTGAAAAATATCCCTCGAGCGCCGGAAAGTCGGTTTTTCTGATAGGATCTGAGCGCGGCGATGTATCCAGGGTTGAAACCCTACTGGAAACCGCGATGGCGGATATAGGCTTCAGGGCTGAATTTACAAAAGAAAAACTTCAGCGCCTGCTCGTGGTCTACAACACGTACCTTCAGATTTTCCTGGCGCTGGGCGGGCTCGGGGTCGTTTTAGGAAGCGTGGGGCTGGGAATTGTACTTCTGAAAAATGTGCTGGAGAGAAGATCCGAACTTGCGTTGCTCCGAGCCCTCGGATATTCCAGGAATGAAGTGTCCAGCCTTATGCGTTGGGAGCACGGGTTCCTTTTGTTTGCGGGGATTCTCGCCGGATTGTTTTCGGCTCTTATAGCCGTATGGCCGGTCATATCTGGTTCGGGGGAAAAAGCTCCGGCCATACCCATTATCATTTTTCTTTCCGCGCTTTTGCTGAACGGGTTTGCGTGGATACTGATTTCCGCCAGAGTCGTCCTTTCAGGAGACCTTGTTCCCGCTCTCAGAAGAGAATAGCCCGGCTGTTTCACGAAGCCAGTGCGGTGCGGATGCGAAGCCACGCCGATCCGGCGGGCAGAGGCAGTTGATGGTATGCACCAGTCATTTCACCGCAGCGTCTGCCGCGCCTGCGCTACCAATGCGGTTCACGCGAGGTTTTGAAACCGGCTCTTCATTCAGGTTAAAAAACCATTTCCTATTTCGCGTTGGGATCGGTCAGCCTGGATTCAAAGCTGAAAGCGCCGTTTCCGGTTATCTCGAAGACGACTCCGCCTTCCCGGGATTCGAGAAGCCTCATGTTCGAAGCGTCTTTGCCTTTTGATGGATTATAAACCACGCTTCCGGGATCGGAGCAGGGAACGTTTATTTCAGAAACTGTATTTGCGGGTACATCAACAAACATTGCAAAACTGTCTTTTTCCCATTTCCAGGATGTTCTGATCAGGCCCGTGGGACTTCTATAGGATATCCCGGCATGTTTCATCCTCATGTCGGGGACAGGCGCGATGCGGAAAGACTTGAACCCGGGTTCAAGAAGATCGAGCCCGCAGACTGTCGAGAACAGCCATTCGCCAATGGCTCCGTATGCGTAGTGACTGAACGATTTCATGTTGGCGTCAGCGCAGCCTTCCCCTTTTTTCCACCCGTTCCAGCGCTCCCATATCGTCGTGGCTCCGTTCATCACCGAATAGCCCCAGGACGGATATGTTCTGTTCAGTAGGAGTTTGTAGGCTAGATCGGCATGGCCGTTGCGGCTCAATACATACGGGAGATACGGTGTGCCGACAAATCCCGTTGAGAGATGCCCCTCTCGCGCGCGAATCCTGTCAACAAGATGTTTCACCGCTTTCCTCCGCGCGCCTTCAGAAAGCAGGTCGAAGTGCAGAGCCAGAACATAGGCTGTCTGCGTGTCACCTTTTATCCTGCCGTTTTTGCACACGTATTCTTTCTGGAAGGCACTTTTTACTCTTTTTGAGAGCTCAGCGTATCCTACCTCCTCATCTTCCTTTCCGAGGATACCCGCGGCTTCGGAAAGAAGCCCGCTGACATATGCGAAAAACGCCGTCTGTATAAGTGGTTTCGGTGTGTGCGCGTCTATTGAAAGCCAGTCGCCGAAACAATGCGTGCTTCCGCGCAGGCAGTTTTTCGAAGTGCTTTTCAGATACTCCACCCAAGCCTTCATCATCGGATAGTGTTTTTCGAGTACCCGTCTGTCTCCATAGACTCTGTAGAGCGTCATCGGGCATATGATAGCCACATCGCCCCAGGCGGCGTCCGCTTCCCCGCCGAATGTAGCCTGCGGCGCGACATTCGCAACCGCGCCGGCAGCGTTCTGCGTGTCTTCAAGGTCCACCAGCCATTTGCGGAAAAAAGTATGGACATCCATGTTGTATGTAGCCGTTCTGATATAGACTTGCGCGTCCCCGGTCCAGCCAAGCCGTTCGTCGCGCTGCGGACAGTCTGTCGGCACCTCCAGGAAATTCGCGCGCTGTGTCCAGGTAATGTTCCTGTACAGCATGTTTATCATATCGACCCCGCAACTGAATTCGCCTGCCCGTTCGGTATCGCTGCCCAGCACGATGCCCGTAAGAGTGTTTTGCCCGGGTTTTTTCGCCAGGCCGGTTATCTCGGTGTACCTGAACCCGTGAAATGTGAATTTAGCTTCCCACGTTTCTGCCTTTCCGCCGCCTCTCAGTATATATGTGTCGGTGCTGACGGCGGAACGCAGGTTTTCAACGTACAGGCTTCCGTCAGGATTGGCCATCTCTCCGTATCTTATACGGAGAACGGTTCCTTTCCGCCCTTTGACTTTCAACCTGACAATACCCGCGAAGTTCTGACCAAAATCGAAGATCCAGCTTCCGGAAGGAGATTTCCATATGCTTTGCGTCCGGATATATTCAGTCTTTCTTACCGGCACGCCCGGATACGCCTGCAGTGTAGACGTGAGAGGAACTTCTGCCATCGTGGCATTGTCCCATCTTTTAGCTTCAAGGTCGACTGCAAGAACCCTCCGCCACCCGGAATCGTCGTATGACCACCTGAAACACCCGGGCAGTTCCAGTCTCGCGTCATAGCTTTCCCCCTCAAGGAATGTTGATTTGGATATGGGCCCGGTCGAGCATTTCCAGCTTCCGTCCGTGGCCAAAGTCTCGACCGATCCGTCGCTATATTCAATTCTCAGATTGAGTAGCAGATAGATGCTTGCTCCATATACATGCTGGCTTCCCTTAAAACCGATCGGCCCCTTGTACCACCCCTCTCCGAGTATCGAGCCTATCGCATTCTTCCCTTTTCTGAGCATCGAAGTGACGTCGTAGGTGTTGTAGTAGATCCTCTTGTGGTAGTCAGTCCATCCGGGAGTGAAAAAGTCTTCTCCGATGCGTCTCCCGTTAAGGTAGAGCTCGTATATCCCTTTCGCCGTGGCATGGACAAGTGCGCGTTCCACCTTCTTTCGGACCCTAAGGTTTTTCCTGAACCATATGGCGTTGCGTATCGCCCCGACCGGATATGCGATCCATTTGCCCTTCCAGAGCGACTGATCAATGATTCCCATAGTCCAGGAAGCGGGTTTGCTCCAGGGGGACGCATTGCCCTTTTTATCCCATACCTTCACTTTCCAGAACACCCGGGTAAACGGCGCGAGACTTTCCCCCGCATATTCCACCTGCCCTGTCGCGCCGGATCCCACCTTCCCGGAATCCCAGAGCGTTCCCCTGTCTTCAGCAAGATCCTTCCCGTTGCCTGCCGCAATTATCCTGTAAGCACTTTGCATGTCGCCCCTCGCACC
Organism: uncultured Victivallales bacterium; assembly: GCA_964530455.1. Taxonomy (GTDB): domain Bacteria; phylum Verrucomicrobiota; class Lentisphaeria; order Victivallales; family CAZGYO01; genus CAZGYO01. The sequence continues at coordinate 1,671 of CAZGYO010000102.1, read as the reverse complement.
GCCCGCAAACTCCCAGCTCAACACCGGGCGCCTGTCCTCTAGCCCTAACGGTTCTTCCATCGAATTGCATCTGAGATATCTTGCCGAGGCCATATTATACACTCCTATTGTTTCGTTACGTACTGCCGATATAAGCGGGCCGATGACGGCCAGAATCGGTTTTAAGGCGAAAAGTGACCCTTCTTCTTCAAAAAACAGCAGGGACAACTTCCATGTGAATCCGTGACATTGGCCACAAAAACAGCTCTAAAGTTTTCTGGCTTTCCGGTACAGTCCGATAGGGAAACGCAGGAAACGCAATGTGCCGGTCCCGAGCATTTCATTAAGCAGAACCTGATGGGAGGAGCTTTCAGGCTCCTTTATCCTGAAGGCCAGAAATCCGGAACATATTCTGAGTATAAAGCTTGCCGCAAACAGCAGCCGGTAGTTGAACCAGTTAATGCCAGCAATGCTTAAAGAGAACGATTCGGTGTTCTTCAGAAAAATTCCGCCAAGAATAGCCGACGTCCCCCCGCAGATTCCGGACAACGCAGTGATTGAAGCAATAAACATTGACCTGTTCTCACGCGGAGCGATCTTGAGCATGTAACCGTTGGATGCCACGAGTATGCCCGCATTGAAGACAGGATCCACCAGAAACGCCAGAGGCAGGAGCCAGAGAACGTTTTCCCGGGTAAGAAATATAAAGACCAGGCACACCAGCGGCTTGAAGAAGGTGCAAAAAACTATTATAGGCCGCGAACCGTGCTTGTCCGTGGCTTTGCCCCAGCGTCGCGACGACAGGCCGATCATTACACCCATCAGGCACCAGATCATGCTCGTTTTCCAAACCTCGACTTCGAGTACTTTAATGACGTAAACCTGCATGAAAACCGCGGCGCACATCGCGCTGGCTGCCCATGCGCAGGAATAAAGGATGAAGCTTCTGAACTTTTTGTGCCTTAGAGGTTCCATGAATATCTTAAAAAAGGAAACGCCTTTGATTACCGTGTTTTCCGGCTCTTTCACCCATATGAAAAGTAGAATGTCAATGATGCCCGCGACAACACCCGTTCCGGCCACTATCGGAAATACCCTTACAGGATCAAGATTGTCCCTGTATGTGAAAAGCATCACCAGCAGGAATGAAAGTGTCCAGGTGAAGTGCAGCCATGACTGTCGGGTGCCCCAGTAATGATTCAGAATCCGTCTTGGTATGACATCGGCCATCCAGGAAAACCACAACGGCCCCGTCAGATTGCCGAGCCCGGAACTCATGGCTTTTAGGAAAATCGCGAATATTAGAAATCGGGCGTAGTCCAGCTCCGGATACAGAAGCGGGGCGAATGCCATCGGCAGATAGAGCAGGCGCCCGAAAATAACAAGAAAAATGAAAAGCCATTTGCGCCTGATGACACGGTTGCAGATCAATGCGCCGAAAAACTGCATTGAAAGCATGAAGATAGGAAGACCCCCCAGCAGGCCGAAATGAAAGTCGTTTGCACCCAGATTCTTAAAAAAAGCCGTCGTTATAGGGGAGGTGATCCCGACTATGTAGACCATGCTTAAAGCGCCCCCGGCTGTTATCAGCCGGAGAGACGAAGCGGCATCATATTTTTTTAAAGCAGGAAAGCACAGCAGAAAAGTCCTTATACCGAATGCATATCAGACTTTACTTCCCCCCGAAGCCAG